>JACDZH010000043.1 GCA_013426815.1 Paludibacter sp. | reverse complement strand
GAAGAAAATTTCTGGAAAAATTTTTAGGGTGGCGCATTGTCAAAGTCAGGAGCAAGTCCAATAAAGATTTATCAATATTGGACATTATAAATTATATGATTCATTTCAGGAATTATATAATTATATAACCATTTTATTATCTGTAAGTTATATTAATAATTGAAATATAAATAAGAAAAAACGCGGAAATTTATCGAACTAATTTTTTAAAGATTTTGGTTAAATTAAATTTAATATATCTGTTCACCCAGAGCGATTCTCAGTTTTAACAAATTTACGGAATAATCAATTTTGCTTTTCAGAAATACGAATTTACTTTCGGAGACTGACATAAAACTGTCCAACAAATCGAGATTAGTGATAACTCCTGCATGAAAATTTATTTCAGCCAGCGCATAAGCTTGTTGTGCCTGATCCAGTTGTAATTCCGACTGTGTGACTTTTTTCAATGCTGCAATGGCATTAGCTCTACTCTCAATTACTTCGTTGCTGATACTTCTACGTGTTAATTCTGTTTCCTGTTGATTCCCATCGATATCGGCATTCGCCTGAATTTTTGCAAATTTTGAACGATTAGCATCAAATAATGGCACCTTAATTCCTATTCCTAGTGTATAGTTCAATTTTCCAACATCCTGAAAACTTTCATTCAAATATCCGTTTTTCAATCCTCCGGAAGCAAAAGCATTCAGTGAAGGATTATTTTGAGTTTTAACAATGTTCAGTCTGGATTGTAATATTGCTTCTTTCTGTTTTGAAATTTTCAATTCATTTCGGTTCATAAAAGCCACATTGCAAAGTGAATCCACCGAAGGCACAAGTTTTGGTGTAAGTAACTCATTTCTAAGCTTTAGTTGTGTATCCTGCGATTTTCCAAGATATGAATTTAACTGACCATTTTGAATTTGCAATGAAGTTTGAATGTCTGTTTTTTGATTTTCGATTATTGAAATGCGGACTTTGGAAGTGAGAATGTCGTATCTTGTAGCAGAGCCTGTAGAGGCTTTCTTTTCAACAAAATGAAGATGTTCGTTCAAAGTTTTTAGTTGATCATTTTTAATATTAATAGCTTCCTGTAAAAAAGCAATTGAATAGAAATTCCCCATTATTGCCATCGATAACCGTTGTTTCAATTGACTAACAGACAGTTTTGACATTTCTTTATTTTGCTCTTCAAGGGCAACATTTTTTGATGTTTTACCAAAATCATAGATATTTTCATTCACCGAAAAGGTAGCATTATAAACATTTTCGGGATATAATTGCAATTGTTTTCCATTAAAATTTATGGAATTTACCGGTCCAATTCGGGTATAAGAACTGGTAAAATCGACATTTGGTAAATAAGCAGTTTTGGTCAGACCAATTTTGGCATTCGCAATTTCAATATCCTTTTCTGCTTTTTTAAGTGACGGATAATTGGATATTACCATGTTTATTATTTCGGAAAGCGACCATGAATCTACGGCAATTTTACCGGAATTTTGTCCTTGTATTGCCATAAAAGGTAACAATAGTAGCACTATAAAAAATTTATAAATTGATTTCATAATTGTTCTGATTATTCAATTAATTCCAAATGAGATTTTTCGTCTGATTTTGAATGATTTATCTGAGTTTTCTTTTTTGATTTTAATAAAAATATGGGAATAAATCCTACCATTGAAATAGCAGCTGCGAGCAAAAAGTCGTCGTTTACACCCTCAATAAATGCCTGTGAACTAACATTAGACATTAACAAACTTTGTCCTTGTTTAAGTGCTGTTGTAAATGAAGCACCACCGTGTTGTTGAATATAATAAGCCATATTTTGTGTGGTATTTTGAAAAACCTGAGAACCAGACACAATGGCACCTCCAAACATTTGTTCATGATAATTAATACGAGATGTTAAGACAGTTGATAATAATGCAACACCCAGACTACCACCAATTTGACGAACAGTATTTGAAATACTCGAAGCTTGTGCCATTTTATAATGTGGAATGGTTGCCAAAGAATAAATGCTCAAGGGTGAAAATATCAATCCCATACCCAATCCCCTGAGATACAATGTTGTCATAATAAATGAATGTTCAGTTAAAAAAGATAAATCGGCATTTAGATAAAGACTAAAAGCTAAAAATCCAACTCCTAAAATAATTGGAATTCTTGCATTCAATTTGTCTGAAAACCAACCAGAAAGTGGTGATACAATGCCTTGAATAATTCCAACAGGAAAAAAAACTGCACCCGACTGCAAAGCCGTGTAACCCAGCGAATTTTGTAAGTAAAGTGGTAATAAAAATGTACTACCAAACATGCCCATACTGAACACTAACATTAATAAATTACTCATTCCGAAGTTTCTGTTTTTCAACAAACGTAAGTCGAGTAATGGAAATTCGGTAGTTAATTCTTGTGTCAGAAAAACGGCTAACGCAACGGCAGAAATGGCTAAACAAGCCAAAATGTAAGGTGCCGACCAACCTGCTGAATTGGTTTGAGCATTTCCTTCGGACAATGCAAAAAGTAAAACAGGTAGGAAAATACTAACCGAAATAAAACCGATATAGTCAAATTTATGGGCATTAGGACTAATAAATTCACGTTGAATGATAATAGTAAATACCAATGCAGCAATCCCTACCGGAACATTTACATCGAAAATTAATTGCCAACTGAAATTATCTACCAAATAACCACCAATCATTGGACCAAATGATACCGATGCAGCTGCAGCAATAGCCCAAAAGCCGAGTGCCAATCCACGTTGTTGTATCGGAAATTCACGTACAATAATTGCCATTCCAAGCGGTTGAATCATTCCGGCACCTAAACCCTGAATGATACGTGACAAAATAAGCGTACTTTCATCTTTTGACATTCCGCACAATAACGAGCTTAAAGTAAACAGGAATAAACCCCAGAAATAAACTTTTTTATATCCAAACTTGTCAGCCAGCCAGCCTGAAGTGGGCAACATTGCTGCCATGGAAAGCATATAAGCAGTGATAACCCATTGAATGGTGGATAGTCCGACACCGAATGACGACATGATTTTCGGCAAACTTACATTTACTATCGTGCTGTCCAACACCGCCATAAATGTCCCCAACATCACATTTGCCAACACGAACCATTTGTAATACTTGCTTCGGGGATGATAATGTGAATCGGGATTGCGAAATTTTCGACGAAGTTTATGAGTATTTGATATTTTCCGCATTATTCTCTAATAATTTTAACCACTGCCGACATACCTGTCAAGAAATTAAACTTCGAAAGTCTTTGTCCGTCTTCTGTATCATCAATTGATATTTTTATCGCTACACGCTGTGTTACTTTTGTAAAATTACCCGAAGCATTACTCGGTGGAATTAGCGAAAATTGCGATGCTGTGGTTGAAGCAATTGTGAATATTTTACCGGTAAATATAATCCCTGGATAAGTATCAAGTGTAATTTTAGCCATTTGTCCAATTTTTAGCGTTTCCATTTTTGTTTCTTCCAAATAAACTAAAATCCAGAATTTTGAATTGTTATTTATGGTGTAAATTGATTGTCCTGGCTGAGAAATATCACCGTTCAACAACCAGCGTTTTGCCACCAAACCATCGACTGGAGCATATAGTCGGGTATTATTGAGTTGTGATGAAGTTACCTCAATTTGTGCCTGAGCGCTTTCAATGGCAGCTTCGGCACTTTTAATCAGAGTTTTAGAAACCAACAATTTAGTTTGAGCTGATTCTAATTGTGCCTGAGCAGTTTCTTGCGATTTTTTGATATGATCAAATTGTTCTTTGGTAATTACACCGCCAGTAAATTGTATTTGGGCACGGTTAAAATCTTCTTTCGATTCTTCGAATCCAATTTCCATTATCTTAATGTTTTTTTCATCGTACTGATAATTTGCCTCTGTCTGGGCTTTGGTAGCATAAGCTTGGGCTTTTGTGGAAATCATCAATTGCTTTTGAGTTAGTAAATCAAGACTATCAAGTTCTGCCAATAATTGTCCCTGTTTTACCGAATCGCCTTCCTGAACATATAGTCGGCAGATTCGCCCCAAAATTTTTGGACCTACCGAAATAACATCCGATGCAACCAAAGCATCATCAGTTTTGATATAGCTCGAATAATCCTTGTACCAATAAAAACCTACTATAAGCACAATTAAAATTATAACCAACAGGGGAATGTAAATTTTCAAATCTTTTATCTTATTTTTCATATTATTTGTGTTTATATTTTTTTTTATGTTATAAATTTATAGTTGTTTAAAACAGGTTTGTTGTAAATGATTATTTTCAGTCATAATTTCACTTAATATTTCACGCAACTGACTTGAAGATTCAAACAGAGTTTTGACTTTATATTCATCTAGAGTTTCGATACTTTGCCTCATTTCGTGGCTAATCTGAACCTTTATTGATTCGAAATCAATTTTACCTTTTTTTGTGAGCTTGATATTAACAATGCGCCTATCACTTGGATCAACAAGCCTTTCAACCATATTTTCGACAATAAGTTTATCTACCTGTGCCGTTACGTGTGGTTTAGGCATGGATAATTTGCATCCTATTTCCGACATCGACAAAATTCCATTCCTGTCTAATATTCGCAAAATAAATAAAGATCCCGGATTCAGATTGGTTTTTATTCTGATAGAACGTGTGAAACTCTTTGAAAGTAATGGATATATCGAAATTAAATTTTCGATCACCGAATCAATTGTATTTTTGTCGCCTTCTGACATAGTTATTTTATTATAATGGTTCAAATTTTAAATGGTTACAAAAGTATAACTAAATTTTGAATATTTTTTTTCAAATTAAATTATTTTAGTATAAATTGCATAATTAAGTCTACATCGATAAGTCAATATTCCATTTTTTGAAGCAGATTTGTAAAAAAAATTATTTTGATGTAATTATAAATGTACAATCTAATTGGCTACTGCAATGATCGTATTTTTCCGTATATTTATATTTAACAATTCACGTATCAATAATTTTAATTTAATAGTTTGTAATACAATTACTTATTAATTTTTTTTAACTTTGACAAGTTACCTCTTTATAATCTACAAATTCAAAAGGAGTAAATTGATTATATAAATTATTTATGTTTCATTTGCGACATTTGCGTTCAAAAATCTTACCTTTGCAGCATAATAATATATTTTACATGAGATTTGACGAACTTCCACTCTGTGATGCTGTGTTACACGGCTTGCAAACAATGAATTTTAAAGTAGCTACTCCGGTTCAGGAACAAACAATTCCAGTAATTTTACAAAAACGTGACGTAATTGCATGTGCACAAACAGGAACAGGTAAAACTGCAGCTTTTATTCTACCACTTTTACATAATTTGCAATCCGAATTACATGATGAAAATTCTGTAAATGCAATTATTATGGCACCTACCCGGGAGTTGGCACAACAAATTGATCAACAAATGGAAGGTTTTTCGTATTATTTGCCTTTTTCATCGGTGGCAGTTTATGGCGGAAATGATGCCATTGCCTGGGATATTCAACGCCGTGGTTTGCAAAAAGGTGCAGATGTTGTTATAGCCACTCCTGGACGATTACTTTCGCATCTCAATCTTTACGATATTGATTTTTCGCAGGTCAAATACTTTATTCTGGACGAAGCTGACCGAATGCTCGACATGGGTTTTTTCGATGATATCATGCAGGTTGTAAGCCGTTTACCGAAAGACAGACAAACAATCATGTTTTCGGCTACCATGCCGCCAAAAATCCGACAGTTGGCAAAAACCATAATGAACAATCCATTTGATGTAAAAATTGCCGTTTCAAAACCACCCGAAAGTATTATGCAAACAGCATATATTTGCCACGAAGCACAAAAACCGGGAATTATCCGCAATTTATTTGCAGCACAGGAACCAAATAAAGTATTGCTTTTTTCGGGTTCTAAACTCAAAGTAAAGGAAATTACCAAAACTATGCGACAAATGGGACTTACGGTTGATGAAATGCACTCCGACCTTGATCAATCCCAACGTGACAACGTGATGCACGAATTTCGAAACGGTCGTGTCAGTATTCTGGTGGCTACCGATATTGTTTCGCGTGGTATTGATATTGACGATATCTCGTTGGTAATAAACTATGATGTACCACACGATGCCGAAGATTATGTTCACCGAATTGGACGTACTGCCAGGGCAAGTGCCAAAGGGATGTCCATCACTTTTGTTTGTACCGAAGAACAATATAAATTCAAACAAATTGAAAATTTTCTGGAAAAAGAAATTTACAAAATACCGCTTCCCGAAGAATTGGGCGAAGCACCTGAATACAATCCGGAAAAAAACAGACATTTTAAAAAGACTTTTGTCAAAGGAAAAGGAGCGTTTCACAGAAATAAACCCAAAAGGTAAAAAATTCCAAATAATATAACGGGATGGTTATGAATCACTCCGTTTTTGTTTTCAAAACATTTTGTAACTTTGCACACCAGTTATGCAATTGTAAGATGACACAACCATTTCCTTATAAAATCCTCAACAAACAACAAACCATAGGTCAAATAAATTTTTTGGCAGGTTCACACACAGCATTTTTGTTTATTATAGATTATAAAGCGACCGATGGATTTGTAATAAAACAGGATAAATTGGATGCAAACTTTATTCAGTTCAGGTTTCATTCACATCAATATCCCAAAAATGAAACTCCAAACCATAAACCGGAAACCATTCGTTGGGATATTTTTCCTATCAGTTTGAAGGAATATCAACCAAAGTTCGAATATGTTGTAAATCAGATTCAAAAAGGAAATTCATTTTTAACAAACTTAACTCAACCTACTAAAGTTCAAACGAATTTAACCTTGTTCGACTTATATTATCGGAGTTTTGCAAAATATAAATTATGGCTACATAATCGGTATACGGTTTTATCGCCCGAAAGTTTTGTAAAAATTGAGGGACGAAAAATTACTTCATTCCCAATGAAAGGAACCATTGATGCCACAATTCCATCTGCAGAACAAATCATACTGAACGACCCGAAAGAAATTGCCGAACATGCCACCATTGTTGATTTGATACGAAACGATTTGAGTTTAGTAGCCGAACAAGTGGAAGTAAAACGTTACCGGTATATTGATAAACTTACTACCAATACAAAAGATTTGTTACAGGTAAGTTCCGAAATTTCAGGTTTGTTACCCGAAAATTTTCATCAACGGCTGGGCGAAATTATATTTGCATTGCTTCCTGCCGGGTCTATCAGTGGTGCTCCCAAACAAAAAACATTGGAAATTATTGAGCAGGCCGAAGGTTATAAACGTGATTTTTATACCGGAATTTGCGGCTATTTCGATGGTGAAAATCTTGATTCGGCAGTGATGATACGATTTATTGAGCAACAGGATGAGCATTTAATCTTTAAAAGCGGTGGTGGTATTACTGCTCAAAGTATTATGGAAAAAGAATATAATGAACTAATTCAGAAAGTTTATGTGCCGGTTTGTTGAAAGTATACAACTTAAAAACGGACAATTTAAGCGACTGGAATGGCATCAGGCACGTTTAGAGAAGGCATTGGCAGAATTTTACCCCAATGTACCGGTATTTGATTTATCTGAAATGCTTTTACAAAGTTCCTATCCTGTTGTGGGATTATTCAAATGCAGGGTTGTATTTGATTCCGAAATTCGTAAAATTGAATTCGTGCCCTACCAGTGTCGCGAAATTCGTTCATTGAAATTAGTGGAAACTGATATCGAAAGCCGAAAATATAAATTTGAAGATAGAACTGAATTCAATACAGCTTTTGAGCAACGTGGTGCCTGTGATGATATATTATTGGTAAAAAACGGGTTTTTAACGGACACATCTTATTGTAATATTGCACTTTACGATGGAACAAATTGGTTTACACCCCATATTCCACTGCTTTATGGTGTAAATCGCGCCCAATTGTTGGCTGAATGCAAATTGATAGAAAAAGATGTAAAAACTGCCGAACTTATGAACTTTCAGTCCGTCTGTTTGTTTAACGCATTGATAGAATTTGGAGATTTGAAGTTAGAAATATCATCTATTTGCCCGTAAATATTGAAAAATTACTTATTTTATGGGTGTTTTATTTTGAATTGTAAGAAAAAATATCAAAATATTTTCACTTCGTATTTGCAAGATTAAAAAAATGCTGTATCTTTGCAGCACTTTTATAAAAAGAACAATGAACAGAAATTTCTTACATATCCTATTACTCGGTATTATTCTCTTGCAAAACAAGTAGAAGTGAGTTTGGTATGTATGTAACAATACAATGAAATATATAAAACCTTTCTCACTACGGTGTGGAAGGTTTTTTTTTGATACAGCTCACTAAATCCTCAACGGAAATATAAAAACTAGTTATCAAAAACATAAAGAATAAAAGTAAATTATAATTGTAAAACATAAATAAAACCGAAACCTCTTACGGTTCTCCCCTTCGGGGGAGTTAGAGGGGGCTACATTATGGACAGATTATTTATCTTCGATACCACCTTACGGGATGGCGAACAGGTTCCGGGATGTCAATTGAATACAGTAGAAAAAATTCAGGTTGCACGTGCTTTGGAAACATTGGGTGTAGATGTTATTGAAGCCGGTTTTCCGGTTTCCAGTCCGGGTGATTTTAAATCGGTAGTCGAAATATCGAAAGCTGTTACCTGGCCAACCATTTGTGCATTGACCCGTGGAGTTCAGAAAGACATAGAAGTAGCCGCTGAAGCATTGCAATATGCTAAAAATAAACGTATTCATACCGGTATTGGTACTTCTGAGTTTCATATTAAATACAAGTTTAATTCTACTCAGGACGAAATTTTGGAACGTGCCATTGCATGTGTAAAGTATGCAAAAAAATACGTCGAAGATGTTGAATTTTACTGCGAAGATGCCGGTCGTACCGATAATGTTTATTTGGCGCGTGTGGTAGAAGCTGTTATTAAAGCAGGTGCTACTGTTGTCAATATTCCTGACACAACAGGTTATTGTTTACCTTGGGAATATGGCGATAAAATCAAATTCCTGATGGAAAATGTGAAAGGTGTTCACAATGCTGTTATTTCGACTCATTGTCACAACGATTTGGGCATGGCAACTGCCAATACAATGGCAGGTGTATTAAATGGAGCTCGGCAGGTAGAAGTAACCATCAATGGAATTGGTGAACGTGCCGGAAATACAGCACTCGAAGAAGTGGCTATGATTTTGAAATGTCATAAAGGTTTGAATATCGAAACCCAAATCAATACTCAGAAAATTCATACAACAAGCCGTTTGGTTTCGGGCTTAATGAATATGCCGGTTCAGTCAAACAAAGCGGTGGTGGGCCGAAATGCCTTTGCTCATTCATCAGGTATTCATCAGGATGGAGTGCTGAAAAACCGCGAAAGTTACGAAATTATGGATCCAAAAGATGTGGGTCTTGACGAAAATTCAATCGTATTGACTGCCCGTAGTGGTCGTGCAGCTTTGAAACACAGATTAAGTATTTTGGGCGTTAATGTCGAAAGTGAAAAATTGGATCTGATTTATGATGCATTTCTGAAATTAGCTGATAAGAAAAAAGACGTCAACGACGACGATGTTTTATTACTGGCGGGTCAGGAGCGGAGCGAACAACAACGTATAAAATTAGATTATCTTCAGGTAACTTCGGGTGTCGGTGTTAAAGCTGTTGCCAGTATCGGTTTGATAATTGCCAACGAAAAATTTGAAGCAGCTGCTTCAGGTAATGGACCGGTTGATGCGGCTATCAAAGCATTAAAGCAAATTATAAAACGCAATATGACTTTACAAGAATTTACTATTCAGGCTATTAACAAAGGAAGCGATGATGTTGGTAAAGTTCACATGCAGGTCGAACACAATGGCGCAGTTTACTATGGATTTGGTGCAAACACCGATATTGTAGCTGCTTCGGTAGAAGCGTATATTAATGCAATAAATAAATTTGTGAAATAAAAAAAGATAACTGTCAACTGACTACTGTCAACAGTTTAATGCACAAATTGTTGGCTTAAAACGAATAACAATTAATATTTGAAACTTATTTTGTAATAAAACTTAGGTGTTAAAATAAAAATTTGATATTAATATGAAATGTTTTGAGGAACTTAGAATTTGGTAAGATGCACGCATATTAGTGCAAGAAGTGTATTCTTTGACTCATAATTTATAAGATTTTGGATTTAGAGACCAAATTCAAAGCGCTGCAATATCAATAATGAATAATATTGCTGAAGGTGCTGACTCTGGATCTGATGCATTATTTATAAGATATTTGCAAATTGCAAAAGGAAGTTGTGGTGAAGTCAAAAGTATGCTGTATGTGGCTGAAGATTAGAGTTATTGTTCTGTAGAACAGGGCAATGAATTAAGATCTAAATCAAAACAAATTTCTGCATCTACTCAGAAATTAATAGACTATTTAAAACAAAATAAAAAAAACAAACAAAACAATTAACAATATCAACCTGTTTACATAATACAGTCTACTCTAATTAGTTGACTGCTGACTGTTGACTGTTGTCTTAAAGAGCATGAAAACATTATTTGATAAAATTTGGGAAGCCCATGTGGTTTCAACGGTCGAAGGTGGACCAACACAATTATATATCGACCGCATGTACTGTCATGAAGTGACAAGTCCTCAGGCATTTGATGGTATGCGTAAACGTGGTTTGAAGGTTTTTCGTCCGGCTCAAAATACTTGCATGCCCGACCATAACATTCCAACGATTGATCAGGAAAGTCCGATTGCCGATCCAATTTCTAAAAATCAGGTGGACACATTGACCAAAAATGCACAGGATTTTGGCCTTACTCATTACCAAATGGGACATGAGAAAAACGGTATTATCCACGTTGTAGGACCAGAAAACGGTTTGTCATTACCAGGAATGACCATGGTTTGTGGCGATTCTCACACTTCTACGCACGGTGCATTGGGAGCAGTGGCTTTCGGTATTGGAACAAGCGAAGTTGAAATGGTTTTGGCAACTCAATGTGTTTTCCAATCGCGTCCTAAAACAATGCGAATCATTATTAACGGTAAATTGAAAAAAGGTGTAACTTCAAAAGATTTAGCACTTTACGTAATTGCAAAAACAACTACTGGTGGTGCAACCGGTTATTTCGTTGAATATGCCGGCGATGCAATTCGTGCTTTAAGCATGGAAGAACGTTTGACCGTTTGTAACTTGTCGATAGAAATGGGTGCCCGTGGTGGCTTGGTTGCTCCCGACGAAGTAACTTTTGAGTACTTAAAAGGTCGTGAATTCACACCAAAGGGCGAAGAATGGGACAAAGCATTGGCACATTGGAAAACATTGAAGACTGATGAAGGTACTGTTTTCGACAAAGAAGTGACTTACCAAGCTGCTGATATTGAACCAATGGTAACTTACGGTACAAATCCCGGAATGGGAATGGGTATCAATGATACCATCCCAACATTGGAAAGCATTGATGAAGCCGGTCGTATTTCGTACATCAATTCTTTGAAATATATGGGCTACGAACCTGGAGAAAAAATTGTTGGAAAAGCCATCGATTATGTATTTTTAGGAAGTTGTACCAATGGTCGAATTGAAGATTTTCGCCAGTTTACTGATTATGTAAAAGGCAAAAAGAAAGCTGACAATGTCATCGTTTGGTTAGTTCCAGGCTCGTGGGCTGTTGATAAACAAATTAAAGCCGAAGGGTTGGATAAAATTCTTATCGAAGCCGGTTTTCAATTACGTCAGCCCGGATGTTCTGCTTGTTTGGCAATGAATGATGATAAAGTTCCGGCGGGAAAATACTCAGTGTCAACATCAAATCGCAATTTCGAAGGTCGCCAGGGACCCGGCGCCCGGACCATTTTGGCCGGACCGCTTGTTGCTGCTGCCGCTGCTATTACCGGAAAAATTACTGATCCAAGAATTTAGCACACAGAACTCACAGAGTCAACGGAATATAATTTATCGATTATGTTGCATAAAGAACTAACTGAGGAAATACTGCATTGGTTTTATCAGGTTCATTTTAAACTTGGTTTTGGTTTTTTAGAAAGGTTGTATAAAAATGCACTATTCCTAGAATTGACTAATGCCGGATTAAAGTGTGAAACAGAAAAATCTATTAATGTTTTTTTAAATGGGAAAATAATTGGAGTGTTTTATGCAGATATTTTGGTAGATGTTAAAGTTATTCTGGAACTAAAAGCTGTTGAAATAATTTGTAAAGAACATGAATATCAATTGATTAATTATTTAAAAGCTTGTAATATGGAAGTAGGGTTACTTTTAAATTTTGGTAAAAAAGCAGAATTTAAAAGAGTGATTTATACTAATGATAGAAAAAAATTAATTTAATTGCATACAAACATAAATATAACATTGATTCTTTGTTATATCCGTGTTTTCAGTGTGCAAAAAATATAAGAAAAATGGAAAAATTTATAACATTAACTTCGACCATAGTACCACTTCCAATAGAAAATGTGGATACTGATCAAATTATTCCAGCCCGTTTTTTGAAGGCAACTTCAAAAGATGGTTTTGGTGACAATTTATTTCGCGATTGGCGATACGATAAAAACGATCAGCCAATTGCTTCTTTCGTGTTGAATAATCCAACTTATACAGGTCAGATTCTTGTAGCCGGTAAGAACTTCGGTTCTGGTTCAAGTCGTGAACATGCAGCCTGGGCAATTGCCGGTTATGGTTTTAAAGTTGTCGTGTCGAGTTTTTTTGCCGATATATTCAAAAATAACGCTATGAACAATTTTGTTTTGCCGGTAGTTGTTACTGAATCTTTTTTAGCTGAAATCTATGAATCACTCAGTTATGACAGCAAAATGACATTGACCATCAACCTCGAAGCACTAACCATTACCAATAATACCTATGGAAAATCGGAGAGTTTCGATATCAACCCGTATAAAAAGGAATGTTTTGTCAAAGGATTGGACGATATAGATTATTTGTTGAGCAAAAAAACACAGATTGAAGCCTACGAAAAGGCAAGATAATTTTTTTAATATGTTATAATCAATAGTTCGTTATAAAAAATGTTTTTTTGAACGCTAAGCCGCTAAGTTGCAAAACTTGTCCCGTAAGGCGGGAGCCGCAATTCCGATAACTTTCGGAAAACTGAAAGTTTTTGTCTTAGCGTTCTTTCTCTTGGTTTTGAATATCAGGTATTTAAAACTTAGCGGCTTTGCGTTTACTCTTTGTTTGTGCAAAGTCGCAATTAGTAAATTATACTGTTTAAATCTTTATTAATCAATTCTAAAGGACTTTTTATAACGACCCATTGATAATATAATATCAAAAAAACAATCTGCTAGAATTCATGTAATTAGATTGCATCTACAAATTAACACATTTTCAAATTTTCAAATTAGCATATTGAATATGATAGAAATAATGGATACCACCCTGCGCGATGGGGAGCAAACTTCGGGAGTTTCCTTTGCTGCAGAAGAAAAGTTGAGCGTTGCCCGACTTTTGCTGGAAGAATTGCAAGTTGATAGAATTGAAATTGCATCCGCCAGGGTGTCCGATGGTGAATTTGCTACGGTTAAAAAAGTAACGCAATGGGCTAATAATCATGGCTGTATTGATAAAATCGAAGTTTTGGGATTTGTTGATGGATATTTATCGCTCAATTGGATTAACGATGCCGGTGGAAAAGTTATTAATTTGTTGTGTAAAGGTTCGTTAAAACATTGTACCCACCAATTAAAGAAAACAGCCGAACAACATATTTCCGATATTAGACAATCAATAACCTATGCTGCCGAAAAAGGTATTTCGGTAAATATTTATCTCGAAGATTGGTCAAATGGAATGCGTGAATCGGAAGACTACGTTTATTTAATTGTTGATGCATTGAAAGATTCAAATCTCAAAAGGTTTATGCTTCCTGATACATTGGGGATATTGAATCCGACCGAAACATTTGATTTCTGTTCAAAAATGATAGCGAGATATCCTCTTTTACACTTCGATTTTCATGCACACAACGATTACGATTTAGCAGTTGCCAATGTTTTTGAAGCCGTAAAAGCCGGTATAAAAGGTATTCATGTAACTGTAAATGGATTGGGAGAACGTGCAGGAAATGCACCGTTATCAAGTGTGTTAGCAATATTACACGATCATTTGAATTTAGACACTTTACTTCAAGAGGATAAAATAAATTCTGTTAGTAAAGTTGTTGAAACGTATTCAGGTATTCGTATACCACATAATAAACCGGTTATTGGCGAAAATGTATTTACGCAAGTCGCTGGCATTCATGCCGATGGTGATAATAAAAAGAATCTTTATTACAATGATTTATTACCTGAGCGTTTTGGGCGTGAAAGACAATATGCACTTGGTAAAACTTCTGGTAAAGCAAATATCTTGAAAAATTTGCAACAATTTGGAATAGAACTGGATGATGAGATGATGCAACGTGTTACGGCACGAGTTATTGAATTGGGTGACAGAAAAGAATTGGTTTCGATTGATGAACTTCCTTATATAGTATCTGATGTATTGAAAAACGAACAAGATGAACAAGTTGTAAAAATACTCAATTATTCATTATTGCTTACTTATGGATTAAGACCTATGGCAACCATAAAAATGGAAATAAATGGCAAAGTGTATGAACAATCAGCATCCGGAGATGGACAATTTAACGCAATTTCAAAAGCTATGTGGAAGATATACAAGAGTTTAAATAAACCAACACCCGAATTGTTGGATTATGTAGTTGTAATACCACCTGGTGGAAAAACAGATGCTTTTGTACAAACTATTATTACTTGGAAGTTTAATGAGAAAGTTTTTAAAACTCGTGGCTTAGATGGCGACCAAACTGTGGCAGCAATAAAAGCAACAATAAAAATGCTTAATATTATTGATTAATCAATCTTATTTCAATATTAATTTGCATTTTGCATAACAATGTAAATTGCAATAAAGGTAAGTAAAAATACCAAGGTTATAATAATTTTTATTGCTATTTTATGTTTATTTTTCTCAGAAATTGATTTGCAAATAAAAAGCAAAACAATTAACATTACACCAACGATTGGAAGCAATACGATACTCATAAAAGTTGTTTTTAAATAGTTCACATTTAAAGTTTAGTTCTAAAACCTAAACAATAATAGGAGAATAAAGTAGATAAGAATAATAATAAAAAAACATAATTATTTAAAATAAATGTAAAATCATGTCGGAAAATAATCAAAATGTATACACAGTATGCATTTCAAATTCAAAGGTAAGAACGTTAAATATTGCAATTTTACCAGGAGATGGCATAGGACCTGAAATTATGGTACAAGGTTTAAATGTTACTAGGTCAATTTGTAATAAATTTGGTCATAAATTGAACTATCAATTTGGAACTGTTGGAGCTTGTGCCATTGATGCTCTGGGCGAACCTTACCCAAAAGTTACGCATGAATTGTGTATGAAATCGGATGCTGTACTTTTTGGAGCAATTGGTGATCCAAAGTATGACAATAATCCCGCTGCCAAAGTTCGTCCTGAACAAGGTTTATTAAAAATGCGTAAAGATCTGGGTTTGTATGCTAATATTCGTCCTGTTACAACTTTCCCTTCACTAATTCACAAGTCACCACTCAGAGCAGAATTAATTGATGGAGCAGACTTTATGTGCATTCGTGAATTGACCGGCGGAATTTATTTCGGTCGACCACAAGGTAGAAGTGAGGATGGTAACACAGCTTATGATACTTGTGTATATACCCGCGAAGAAGTTGAACGCATTTTACATTTAGCTTACAAATATGCACTCCAGCGCAATAAAAAAGTCACCATGGTTGATAAAGCCAATGTACTGGCTTCATCACGCTTGTGGCGTCAGATAACTCAGGAAATAGCCCCATTATATCCTGATGTTGAAACTGAATATATGTTTGTAGATAATGCTGCCATGCGTATTATTCAATGGCCTAAAAGTTTTGATGTGTTGGTTACCGAAAATCTTTTTGGGGATATTCTGACAGATGAAGCTTCAGTTATTACCGGATCATTGGGTATGTTGCCATCGGCTTCAATTGGAATTCACACTTCGGTTTTTGAACCAATACACGGTTCATATCCACAAGCTACTGGTAAGAATATTGCAAATCCTTTGGCTACAATTCTTTCGGCAGCATTGATGTTCGAATATGCTTTTGGTATGATGGAAGAAGGTGCTTTGATAAGACAGGCTGTGACAGCAAGTATGGATGCAGGTATTGTGACCGAAGATATTGCTGACGGTGGAAGAACATATAAAACTACGGAAGTAGGCGAATGGATTGTAGATTATATTTCAAAATAGTTTAAGAAACTTTCTATTGAAATAAAAAAATGACCAACGGAATAATCCGTTGGTCATTTTTTTATTATTTTTGGAACAACAGCTTCTCTATATCAGCAGTAATATCTTCAGGCTTTGTTGTTGATCCGAATCGTTTAACAGGATTACCTTTTCTATCTAATAGAAATTTGGTAAAATTCCATTTGATTTCATTTCCCAGGGTTCCAGGTAATTGAACTTTCAGAAATTTATAAAGTGGATGGGCATTTTTTCCGTTTACATTAATTTTAGAAAACAACGGAAAAGTAACACCGTAATTCAAAGAACAAAACTCACTAATTTGAGTTTCATTTCCGGGTTCCTGTCCCGCAAATTGATTACATGGAAAACCCAGAATTACCAACCCTTTATCCTGATACTTTTTGTAAAGTTCTTCTAATCCTTTGTATTGTGGTGTAAAGCCACATTTACTTGCAGTATTTACAATTAATACTACTTTCCCTTCGTAATTTTTCATGCTAATATCTTTTCCCTGAAGGGATTTAGCATTAAACTGATAAAAATTTTCTGTTGATTTACTATCTTTTGCATTGATCGATAGCACTGAAAATAAAGATAAAAATAATGATGCAATATTTAATTTCATAAGTAAATTGAATTAATAATTTTACATTCAAACAATCAATTCAACAATATGTTCGATAGAAAATACAAATTCTACTTTGACAGATTTATCTTAAAAAAAATTGTAACGCGGATTTAGCGGATTATTTTATGAAATGATAACTTATTTCACGGATTAAAAATTTCAAAAATGAAATTTGCAGATTGAAGATATAGTGTCTCCTTATTTTATTCTAATTTTGACTTGTCAAAATTCAAATCCTAATTATTTCAGTTTTTTTTTAATTTATATCTGTTTTAATCTGAATTATCCGTTAAATCCGCGTTGTTATTCTTTTGAATTTATTTCCTTGAAAATTAATCTTTATTCTGTCAAAGTAGAACTAATAAAACAATTTGTCAAAATCACATTTTATACTTTGCCATAAATTTTGGATATAAATCTACCTTAACCCAGTAAAAATTCGGTTCATGTCGTAAAATTTTATCATAAATCAGCTTGGCAAGTTGTGGTTGCTCTGTTTTTTCATAAGCCAAAGCAATAATCGTAAGTAAATTCAAATATGCCCAATTTTGGTTGGTATCTTTATAATTTTCAATGAGCTTAGCTGCTTTTAAATAGAATTTCAGCGCTTCTGTTTTATCGCCACCAAACAAAGATGGAGCATAATATAATATATTTCCTTTGTCGATGATGGCTTGGATGTTTTGGGGATCTATTTGGTAAGCTTTGTTTATATAAGCAGCACTCTGAGAACTTAACAATAAGGCTTTGAATTTATTAATTCCAATGCGATAACCAATAAATGAACCCTTGTATGAGTAAGCAGTTGCATTTTTAGATGATTCTTTTAATACCTGAGCAATTAATTTATCTCCTTTATTAACATACTTTTCAGCTGTTTCTAATTGTTTTTTTCCAATTAAATATCCAATATATCCATAATAATAGTCTATAAGTTCCAATTTCTGGTCTATCGTAGTTGGTAGATTATTTACTTCGATAGAATTAATAATATCTCCCCATTTATACATTTCGCGACTTATAAATGAGGTATAAATGCTTTTTCTATAAGGAGATTCTGCAGAAATCTCAATTGTTAATGAAAACAATAAAATACTTATTACAAGAATTTTAAGCAAATAATTCTGGTTTTCCATATTATTAATTTCTTATACCTGAAACAGTTAAACATATTTTTAAATTAAAGATAAACCACTAGCTTTTCAATAAAATTCAACCAAAGATAAAATTTTGATTTATATGTTCATTTCGAAAAAGTCATTATTCCATTTTTGAACGTTAAGTTGCAAAGACAACATGCAGCAACGTTCAGAATACGATACCTTAATTTCTTTACGGATTTGCAACTTTGTGTCTTTGTGCAAAGAAAATACTTTTCGGAATGTACTCATTTATACATATTGGAAAAAAATATGAAATTTTAATGAACTTATTTTATTTCGCTTTGAAAATATATTGAGAATAAAAAAGCTAAAACGCATATTTGTTGCATTTTAGCTTTTTAATTGCTCTCCCTCTTGGACTTGAACCAAGGACCCTCTGATTAACAGTCAGATGCTCTAACCAACTGAGCTAAGGAAGAATTTAGTTATACATTTTTTTCAAATGCGTTGCAAAAGTAATGGATTTTAATGAAATATGCAATATCTTTGCAGAAAAAATACGGATAAATTTATGAAAAAAATATTAGGAATGGGTAATGCCCTGACAGACATTTTATTGCAGATAGAACATGATGATGTTTTATTATCATTAAACTTGCCAAAGGGTAGTATGCAGTTGGTCGATAATGGTGTATCAACTCAGATTGCTATTGCTTTAAGTAAATATACTAAGAAAATGGCTACCGGTGGATCGGCTTCTAATACAATTAATGGACTTACACGACTTGGAGTGACTGCGGGTTTTGTTGGAAAGATTGGAAAAGATGATATTGGACTTTTTTTCTCAAACGATTCAATCGATAATGGTGTAATACCACATTTATTGTTGAGCAAAACTCCATCCGGTCATTGCAATGTTTTAGTTTCGCCCGATGGTGAACGAACACTTTGTACATTTTTAGGTGCAGCCTGCGAATTAAATGCCGATGATTTGACAATTGAAATGTTTCAGGGTTATGATATTTTTCATATCGAAGGCTATTTGGTACAAAACCATGATTTAATTCGAACAGCAGTTAAATTAGCAAAACAAGCTGGTTTACAAGTTTCTATCGATTTGGCAAGTTACAATGTTGTGGAAGAGAATTTAGTATTTCTCAACGAAATTGTTCGCAATTATGTAAATATCGTATTTGCTAACGAAGACGAGGCACGAGCCTTTACTGGAAAAGAACCGCTTGAAGCTTTAATTCATATTTCCAATCATTGCGATATGGCAATTGTGAAAGTTGGGAAAGATGGTTCATTTATCAAATCGGGTGATAAAATTGTGCAGATTAAACCACGTTTGGCAAATTGTATCGACACTACAGGTGCCGGTGACTTATATGCTGCAGGTTTTCTGTTTGGGTTGGCTTGTAATTATTCACTCGAAGTTTGTGGCAGTATCGGCTCGTTGGTTTCGGGCAATGTAGTGGAAGTTTTGGGTGCTAAGATGACCGACGAAGTATGGAAAACAATTCATACAGAAATTGATAAAATAGTTACCAACGGTTTGTAAAATCTCCAAACTTCTAATCTTACTTCATATAAGCAATTAACCGATGTTCAAACTTTATGCTTCCATAGTAATGGCTATGGTATTTTGGTCGTTATCATTTATTTGGACACGTGTAGCTATTCTATCTTTTCCTCCAATGACATTGATAACCTTGCGACTAATTATCGCATCTGCCTTGTTGTTTTTGGTGGCAAAGGTAAGTGGCAAATTTCAACGATTGCGAACTAAAGATTTTAAATTATTCATTCTTCTTGCATTTTTTGAACCATTTTTGTATTATGTAGGCGAAACCTATGGTTTAACAATGGTGGACTCAACCTTAGCTGCAGTTATAATTTCCACAATTCCACTTTTTGCGCCAGTGCTTGCTTTTTTTATTTTACGCGAACGTATTGGTTTGCCCAATATACTTGGAATATTGTTATCGTTAGTCGGTGTTTTCTTTGTGATTTATGAGCCCACAGGTGGTTTTGATGCAAATCCATGGGGTGTTACGCTTCTGTTTCTGGCGGTTTTTTCAGCTATTTGTTATGCCACCGTATTACGCAAAATATCAACTCATTATTCAACGTTAAATATAATTTTTTATCAAAGCCTTTTAGGGTTAGGTTTTTTTATTCTAACTTTTCTACTCACAAATTATTCGACAATTCATAACCTACAAGTAAAAAAACAAGCCTTGTTGGCATTGATTATGTTATCTGTATTTGCATCCGTTGTGGCATTTGTATTGTTTGCAGGAGCAGTTAGGCAAGTAGGAGTGACCCGTACGAATGTTTTTGTTAATTTGATTCCTGTATTTACCGCAATTTTCTCATGGTTGATAATGGACGAAGTAATTACCTTTGTCAAATGGATGGGAATTATGGTTGTTGTACTTGGTTTATTTGTCAGCCAGTGGGGTAAAATCAATTTTAAGAAAGTGAAAAACGTTTAACATTAATAAAAAAATTTAGTTATTTAATAGAATTTATAAGTCAAAAGCAACATTGCTGTTTTTTTCTAAAATCATTTGGCTTAAAAGCATAAACCTAAAAATTCGGTTTTTAAGAAACTGTTATTATCATTTATGTGTGTCCATAATCAGAATTGTTATAATGCAAAGTCAAATTAAATTTAAAATTATAATTGATTTTTAATTCTATCTAATATTAAGTAAATAATGTTTTATTTATTAATTAGAGTGTGTTTTTTTAGTCACAAAAGTGTTTAAAAATTTGTGTATA
>JACDZH010000387.1 GCA_013426815.1 Paludibacter sp. | reverse complement strand
TCACCTCAATTATCAATTGAATTTTAAAATTCTTATCCCGAACTCAGGTTATTACATTCGGATAATCCACAAGTGAATATAGTAGAAAATAAACAAATTTATAAAAAGAGGAACGCTGAAAAAAGAGAAAAAAGACATGTTCAAATCAATGAAGAAATTGAAGTCACCGGAAGTCAAACACTTCAATATGTAGCCAAAAAGTATAATGTTCCTGCCAGTGTTATTGCAGCCGATTTAAACATACCCAAAGGATTAAATGAAGAAAAATTAGGTCGGCTAAAAAAGCAATATCCATTTCAAATGGAAGATGTTAGAGCTAGTATTACAAAATATAAAAAGAGAAATAAAGAAAATTGACATCCGGCAAGGCAGCGGTAATTAAAAAATTAACCAATAATATAATGAAACAAAACTAAATGAAACACCCATGCCCAAAATAAAAATTTAGGACACACACAAAGGGATGATTATAAAACAACAAACAATCAAATTACCTGTCTTTTTCCCCCTTTAGGGCCTGCCTGCGGTAGGCAGGGGTTAGGGGCAGGTACTAAAACAAAACTAAATGAAAATTGCAATTACATCCGAAGGGAATACTTTAAACGCACAAATTGATAGTCGATTTGGTCGTTGTTCATTTTTCGCAATTTATGATAGTGAAACACAACAAACTGAATTTTTAGAAAATCCGGCAAAAGATGCCTCTGGAGGTGCAGGGGCTGCAGCAGTTCAGTTTGTGGCCAAACAAGGCGTAAGTAAAATTGTAGCCGGCGAATTTGGGGGCAAAGTGCAGCCTTTGCTTGAAAGTTTGAACATTGAAATGATAAGCGAAAAAGATAAAACGATTTCAGAAGTTATTAAACAGTTTTAAAAAACAGCAATTATGCCAAAAATGGATGGTACAGGCCCAAATGGACTTGGTTCGGGAACCGGACGAAAATTAGGAAATTGTAGCACCTCAACTGATGAAGAGAAACAAAAAAAACTCGGAGTTGGAATGGGTAAAGGTCGACAGGCAGGAAAGACAGCAGGACAAGGAAAACGCTTACAAAGCGGGAAATAACAGAATTATATAATTTTAAAAAAGGAGGTATTTATGCCCGGATTAAATCAAACCGGACCCATGGGACAAGGTGCCATGACTGGTAGAAAAATGGGAAAATGCACCAACTTTGGTGCTAAAAATCAAGAATCAAATCCTGATAACGTTCAGGAAAACACACAGCCAAACGGTAGTGGAATGGGACGTGGATTAGGACGTGGCCAGGGTGGTCAGGGAATGGGATTGGGACGAAGAAATCGTCATAGAAATGGAAACAACAACTAAAAATCAGGGGGTGCAATAGCCCTCTGTTATTTACATAAATCTCTATAATTAAAAGGACAATTCCTTTTTTTTAATAAATTGCTTAACAAATAATACCTTGAAATCATAAAATATATTAGTTTGACATTCAAGGAGATAATTATAAATTAGTAACAAAACATCAGCACCAGTCTTATTCCCCCTTTGGGGTCTGCCTGCGGTAGGCAGGGGTTAGTGGGCTGGGTTTAAAAAAAAATCAAAATGAATAAATGTATCGCTATTCCCATGGAAAATGGGGTTTTGTGTGCTCATTTCGGGCATTGTCAGTATTTTTCAATTGCAACAGTTGTAAACAATCAAATCACAGAAATAAAGGAACAAACACCGCCAGTTCACGAACCGGGTGTTTATCCCCGCTGGGTTGCTTCTTTCGGGGTTACCGATGTAATTGCAGGGGGCATGGGTCAAAAAGCCATTAATTTATTTAATGAGCAGAATATCAATGCTTTTGTTGGAGCACCAATAAAAGGTGCAAAAGAATTAATAGAAGATTTTTTGGCTGAAAAACTGATGTTGAACGCAAACTATTGTAATCACGATGACAAGCACGAACACAACTGCAAGCACTAAAAAAAAGGTTCTACCCTTAATTGTGTGGGTTTTTGTATATTTGCAAAAAACTACCCCTA
>JACDZH010000042.1 GCA_013426815.1 Paludibacter sp. | reverse complement strand
TTGCCGTGGCAAATAACGATTGATCCTTTTCTAGGGGTGCTGAGTAGTTACCAAAATCTTTAAATTGCTTTTATTTAAACTTAAATACCTTCATATCAACAACATTTAATTTACTATCATATTTCTCTAATATTATGGAAAAAACACTTGTGATAATTAAACCCTCTGCTATTGAAAGAGGTTTAATAGGTGAAGTAATTCACCGCTTCGAACGAAAAGGTTTACAATTATGCGGAATGAAAATGATGCAATTGTCCGATGAAATTTTAATTGAACATTACGCCCATTTGGCTCAACGCACATTTTTTAAAAGAATTAAAGATTCAATGATGATAACTCCTGTTATTGTTTGTTGTTGGAAAGGACTTCACTCTGTGCATATTGTTCGTACAATGGCAGGTGTAACCAATGGACGTGAGGCAGCTCAGGGAACTATTCGTGGTGATTTCAGTGTTAGTGTTCAAGAAAACATCGTTCATACATCAGATACCGTTGAAAATGCAAAAATAGAATTAGCCCGTTTTTTCAACGATAATGAAATTTTTGAGTTCGAACAATCGGGGTTGGGTTTTTTATATGCTAATGATGAAATTTAAGTAATAATGCAAAGAAAATTATTTTTAAATTAATCATTATCATTTACTTAATATAATTATAAAATTATCAATTTCTAAATAATTTCAATACTAACCTTGAAAGTTGGAAACAAAATTATTGAAATATCAAAATTCTCATGCCCATTTCTCTAAAAAAAATTCATTCTATATGTTTCTTTTTCCTATCAACATTTGCGGGGCTATCTCAGCATTCCATTTTCTCAATTATTACTAAAAAAGATACCGTCAATATATATCAAGAGATGCTGAATGACCGCACGGATGACTTGATGGAAAATCACACTGCAGAAGATATTTACAACAATATTTGGACAACCGATAAAATTAATCCATATAAAATTCCCATCGATAGTTTACCCGATTCTGTTCGTATCAATTGTGCTAATTTTGTTGTTCCGGTTCCCGGAGCTGTGACTTCGGCGTTTGGACCACGTCGTTATCGGTTTCACTATGGCATTGATTTGAGATTAAACGTTGGAGACTCGGTTCTTTCAGCCTTTACTGGCAAAGTACGTATTATCGATTTTGAAAGTCGTGGTTATGGAAATTATATTGTCATCAGGCACGACAATGGTCTTGAAACGGTGTATGCCCATCTTTCACAAGTTCTAGTAATTCATAATCAAACAATAAAAGCCGGAGAATTGATAGCATTAGGTGGCAATACCGGACATTCAACCGGACCTCATTTGCATTTTGAAACCCGTTATATTGGCAATGCTATCAATCCCGCTAACATCATTGATTTTAATATAGGTTTAGTTCACGATCCAACCTATTTACTAGTTAAAAAGAAATCGTTCTATTTTCAACAAGATATAAAAATAGCGCAGACCTTGAGATATTACAAAGTACGAAAAGGGGATAATTTGTCACAAATTGCAGCACGTAACGGAACAAGTGTAAAAGCATTGTGCAGAGTGAATAGAATCAAACCAAAAACCAATTTAAAACCAGGTCAAAGGTTGAGAATAAGATGAGTTTAGTTCTGATTTCCATAACTGTAAAACATATTGAATACCAACACGCTATGTAAATCTTGGGCAAATACATTGCAAATTGAAATCAAAAAAAACCTAACTGACTGAAAATCAATTAGGGTTTCGCCTTAAAAGTACCCAGAGACGTGCGTATTAAGTGAAATTTGACCATTTTATAACAATTTATACCACAAACTCATTAATGTCTTAAAGATTTATTTTCAATCAATTACTTCAAAATTTAAATTTCAAAAAGTCTCATTCTATATCACTCTTTTTCAGTAAAAGGTGCAAATATGGTGCAAATCGAAATTCTGTCTGAAAACAAATGAAATTTGGTTTTTAAAAGTAATACTAAGTAAGTGTGCTAATATAATGTCGTATTTTGAACGCTAAGTCGCTAAACTTGTCCCGCAAGGCGGGAGTCGCAAAGACGCTAAAAAATACTTGATTTACAATAATTTATATTCGTTGCGACTTTGTGTCTTTGCATCTTTGCGTTAAAAAAAATCTTTTTAAATGGTACATTATATTTTGCCAATTACTTAATTCTTTAAATAGAAAAACAAATTAAAATTATTAGCATTTAATAGGGATCACAATTCTAACCAGTATATATCAAATCAAGTTAGACCATTCAACTTTTCAAGTAAGTGTTTCGTCTTGTTTGATACATAGTTCTATATAGCTCTTTCAGTTCATCCGACAAATATGAATTCGTAATCAATTCTTCAGCCTGTGTATAATCGGCACAGAATTTATCGATTTCTCTTTTTACCATATTCTTTGGTAGACCTAACCTATTTCCAAATTCAGAAAATGTTTCTCCTGTATATATTCCCATTGGGCAAACAGTTTTGTCTCCTTGTTTAAATAGACCTTTTCTGAGAGCAAAAATTGGATCAGAGGGTAAATGGATAATTGTATTTATCAAATCGTATGCTGGAGCTAATTTGAAATCACCATCTGAAGTTTCCAATAATGAGAAATTCTTTAAATGTGCATCTCCATTTGAGAACAGAAAATTAAAAAGCATCAAATCAAAAAACCTTAATAATTCTACTCTTGATGCAGGAACATATTTCTTTACCAATTCAGCAACATCCTCGTAACTAAGAACATCATATTTGAAATCCTTACCTTTATTTTCGGAAGTTAAAACCGCCAATGAAGCAAAGTCTTCCTTCCGATATTTACTTCCATCATTGGCAACATCAAATCGTTTTGTGACAAAAGCCATTTCACCATTCATAAAAAAAGCAAAGACCATTTGCAGCAGTTTCAATTCCATAAACCTGTTCAGCAAGTTGCATCGTCAAATTCTCGTTAGCAGGACTAAAATCTATGTATTGAAAATTAGTCAATTTTGGTTTCAGTAAATAGGTGCCTTGTTCAGTTTCATTTGATAATTCAAAAGCACTATCCCTAAGAACTAAAGAATACTTTGTTTGAACACCCGACAATGACATGTGTTCCTGATTCTTTAGAAAAAGTTCAGTTTCGTCTTTTCTTTCTTCAATAGGATTATAGACAAGAAACGGTGATATATTTTTTCCATCGAATAATCGTTTTCTGGCTATAGGAGAGTAAGTATCATAACCACTTGCTAATGTGGATGGACAATTTTTTAATGTTTCCTTAAATTACATCGGTTTTACAGTTACAGCACCTGCTACATCATGTTGAGCTGTTGCTAATAATATCCCGAAATGATCATTCTCATCAATCCCCAGCATTCGGGACTGAACAATTCTATTACTTCCTTCCGACAACATATTGAAAAAGAACGGGAATAGATATTCTGAACGATATTCCTTTTGTGACTTTGGCAAAGTTAAACTTATAGCTGGTTTGTTGACATTTTCAAAATAATCATTGTCATAGTTGAAAACATACTCTTTTCGGGAAATTTCGGTGAGTTCTCCTGCAAATTCACCGCGAAGATATACTGCAGCTTTTCTCATATTCTAATTTCCTTTGATAATGATTTTAATATCCATCCCAAGAGTGTCAAGTATTTTTGTCAATACATTTACTGATGGATTCGATTCACCTCTTTCAATTTTTGTAAGCGTATTTATACTTACGCCTGCAAGTTCAGCAAGTGTTTTTTGGTCAATTTTAAGCAACTTACGTCGCAATCTAATTTCTTCTCCAATTTTCTTCATAATCTCAATATATTGTGATTTCGGTGCAATATTACAAAATAATTTTAAATAATAAGCATATTTCACAATATATTGTGATTTTCCATGATAAATCATTTTTCTTTCAATTGTAACAATCAATTTTCGCAATATATTGTGATTTTAAAACTGCAGTAAAAGAGTGTTTTATAGGATTCAATTATTATATGTCTTGAAAACCAAAAATAGTTACTTCTGAAATCAATTTCATTTAAAAACAAATGAATCAGAAAAAGGAAAGATATCAATTTATGGTGCAAAAATTGTGCAAATTTACAAACAAAAAACCCTAACTGATTGAAAATCAATTAGGGTTTCGCTTTTTAAGTACCCAGAGCCGGGATCGAACCGGCATGGAAGTGAATCCACTGGTGTTTGAGACCAGCGCGTCTACCAATTCCGCCATCTGGGCAATTGCGGTGCAAAAGTAAGGTTTTTATTTGAACTGTCAAACTGTTTTTTTTTGACACAACTTGAAACTTACTTTTTACAATTTATAACTAAATGAATTTCAAATATTTAGAATGATAAAAAACAAAATATATTTCAATAATTTCTACTTTCTTTCATTTCTTCGTACTTTCATTTCTTCATTCCCTTTTTTGTTTGCCACAAAATCATTACGTTTTCCCGCAAAAATATCGTATCGGTTGTACCAACAGTCCAGCGATCCATTCAGTAATCGTATTCGTTCCGAAGGTTTCAGTCCAATTTTATCCAGACATTCATCGTGCGAACTAATCACCCACACTGTACTTCCGGCAAATTTATGTTTTATGGTTGTACCCAGCGAGGCGTACATTCCGTAAATATCATCCGATGTAATACGCTCACCATAAGGTGGATTGGTTACAATAAAACAGTTTTCGGCAGGTGCTTCCAACTTCTGAACCGGCATTAGTTGTAATTCAATATATTTACTCAAACCTGTACTTTTCACATTTTGTTCGGCAATTTTGATGGCGCGTGGCGAATTATCAGAGCCATAAATTTTAAAATCGAAAGGTCGCTCATAACTGTCATCATTGTATAAAGTATCGAAAAGTTCTTCATCGAAATCGTGCCATTTCTCGAAAGCAAACGATGAACGATAAATTCCGGGTGGAATGTTAAGTGCAATCAAAGCAGCTTCAATAAGCAATGTACCCGAGCCACACATAGGATCAAGAAAGTTTGTTTGTCCTTTCCAACCTGCCATAAGCAACATTCCGGCTGCCAATGCTTCGTTAAGTGGCGCTTCTGTTTGTGCTATACGGTATCCGCGTTTGTGAAGCGATTCGCCCGAACTATCCAACGAAAGTGTACATTTTTTATCGGCAATGTGAATGTTTATCATCATTTGCGGACTATCAATCCGAACCGAAGGTCTTCGATCAAATTTTTCGGTAAACCAATCAACTATGGCATCTTTCACACGATAAGCCACAAATTTGGAATGACGAAATTCTTCGGAGTAAACAGTAGAATCAACTGCAAAAGTGCTGTCAACTGTCATATAATCAATCCAGTTGACTTTTTTCACTTGTTCGTAAACTTGATCCGGATTTGATGCTTCGAAAGTCAAAATTGGTTTCAGAATACGCGATGCAGTCCGACAACACAAGTTTGCTTTATAGAGTAAAGCTTGTTCTCCAGTAAAACTCACGGCACGCCGTTGAAGCTGTACATTATTTGCACCAATATTTACCAATTCTGTTGCCAATACTTCTTCTAACCCACGAAAGGTTTTTGCTAACATTTCAAATTCCATAAGATACTAAATTTAGTCCCCTAATCCCCAGATGGGGGATTTTAAGACTTTGTTTATTTTTGCTTTTAAGAAAAGTATTAATAATCTGAGTTCCCCTTCGGGTGATTATGGGGCTTCATCTTTTTTGTGCCAATTTTGCTCCAGCAGGCACATCCGTATCCACCCAAAGATTACCACCAATTACTGCACCTGTCCCAACGGAAATGCTACCAAGAATGGTGGAATTGGAATAAATTATAACATTATCGCCAATATGTGGATGTCGGTCAATTCCCTTTATCGGATTACCATTTTTATCCAACGGAAAGCTTTTTGCTCCTAAAGTAACACCCTGATACATTTTTACATTGTTACCAATTACTGCAGTTTCACCAATTACAACACCAGTTCCGTGATCTATTGTAAAATAATCACCAATTGTAGCGCAGGGATGAATGTCGATACCTGTTTCAGAATGTGCCATTTCTGTTATAATTCGTGGAATAAGCGGAACATCCAATTTCAACAAAGCGTGAGCAATACGGTAATTGCTGATTGCCCGAATACTTGGATAGCAAAAAATCACTTCACCAAAACTTTTGGCTGCAGGATCACCATTATAAGCTGCAATTACATCTGTATGTAGTTTTTCGCGAATTTTTGGCAATTGTAAAACAAAATTAGTTGCAGTTTCATTGGCAATTCTATCTACTTCCTCGATATTTTGTGCATCTAACGGACAATTGAAGCAAATGCCGGCTCTGATTTGTTGTTCTAATAAAAAATGCAACTTATCTACATTCACACCAATATGATACATCATGGTTTGTGCATTTACAGCTGCATCGCCAAAATATCCTGGGAACAAAATAGAGCGTGCTAATTGTACAATTTCAAGTAATACTAGTGTTGATGGCATATTGTCATTTGTACCGTTAATATGGCAAACATCTTGAAAACCATCAGTTTCAGAAAGTTTTTTTATAGTTTCAATCAAATTCTTATTCATTGGAGACATTGTAAGTTATAATTTTTAAAACTGTTTGTTTTCTATAGCAGCAATTGCATTATTCAAACGTTCATCATCAATTCCGGTAACAACAAAATAGGGTTTAACCATTTTTTTAATTTCAGCTTTGTACCATTTAAAAAAGAATTCACGATTTTCGCAATGCTCGCGAACTGTATCAAATACCCAAGGTAAATCGGGGGCACAAAGCAGATAGAAATCGAAAAAACCAAATTTCATCCGTTCTCTTAGAAATACGGGAATTTTACCGTATTTATATTCAAACCACACTTTGGTAATAATCAAATCGGTATCGAAAAACACATAATCTTCGCTTTGATCAGTTTTATATTCGTAATATTTTTCTTGTTCAATTTGTTTCAACGCTATTTTGCAAACATCATCGTAAGTGTATGGTATTCTGAGTTTTTCAATGTATTCACGAGCATATTCCGGAACCCAAGACACTTTATAATGTTCCGCAAGAAGTTGAGTTAACACAGATTTTCCGGTAGATTCGGGACCAAGAATAGCGATTTTTATCATGAAATAAGCCCCCTAGCCCCCGAAAGGGGAATAGTTTCTAATTTTTTTATTATCTTTGGTGCAAAAAAATATGTGCAAATTTACGATAATTATTCTGCTTTGCAGTACTTTTTCTATATTTAGTACACAAGTTTCGGCTCAGAATATTGATATTGACCTGTTAAAAAGCATTAATGGATCAACTTCAACTACACTACGTATCTATTCCAGGTTTATTTCTAACTCTACCACTGTGGTTGCTATTTCAACACCTGTCGTTATGGGATTTGTTGCTTTTATCGAAAAAGACGTCGATTTGCTAAAAAATGCGTTGTATTTGGGTGCCAACATTGGTGTTGACGGTGTGTTGACTTATGGGTTAAAACATGGAATTGGAAGGCCAAGACCTTATATTACTTATCCAACAATCATAACAGCCTACGAAACTCAAACGTCTCTTTCATTTCCTTCGGGTCATACTTCATTGGCATTTACTACCGCCACTGCCCTGAGCATTAAATATCCAAAATGGTATGTAATTGCACCCAGTTATTTTTGGGCATGTTCGGTTGGTTTTTCACGTATGAATCTGGGCGTTCATTATCCTTCAGATGTGTTGGCAGGAGCATTTCTTGGTGCCGGAAGTGCCTATATTACCTACAAAATCAATGAATGGTTTTGGAAAAAACATGGGAATAAAAAATTGAAAAAATTGCAAGCAAATTTATAATCTTGAAGAATAAACAATCTGTAGAAAAAATAATGTTTGAAGACGCAAATGCATTTTCAAATCTTACAATCTTAAAATTTCCCTATCGTCTTTTTCCACTGCCGATAACCAATTACTGCCATAATTATATAAATAACAAAAAGAAGAGCAGTTGGAAACAATCCTTTATAAATAAACATTCCGACTAATAAACCGTCGGCAACTATCCAAAGCAACCAGTTCTCGATCACTTTGCGTGCCAACATCCAGGTAGCCACTACACTCAAAGCGGTAGTAAACGAATCACCAAGGGGAAAAGGTGAATCGGTAAAACGCACTAAAATAAAATAATAAAAACAAAAAACAAAAACGAATATCAGCCCCAGATATATTGACATACACTTTGAAATATAAATAACAGGTATCTCATACCCCGTATTTTGTTTGCCTAATTTCCATTTTATCCAACCGTAAACACTTACCATCAAATAATAAAACTGAAGTGTCATGTCAGCATAAAATTTACTTTGAAAAAAAACTACCACATACATTGCCGAGCACAAGAATCCGAAAATCCATAAACTAATCTTTTGCTTTATAGAAAGATACAAGTAAATCAGACTCAGAATTGCACCGGTTATTTCAATCCAGTTGGTTTGAAGGTAAGTTACCATGTTTCGGGTTTTGCGTTTAAGATTTCGCGTTTCGCGTTTCCTTAACATGAAACACGGAACATAGAACACGAAACATTAAACTATTTCAATATCATCTCGTAAGCACCCGGAGTTTGCAAAATTTGAATGGCTTTCAACAAAGATTCATTTTCAGCATCCATGATTTGGTAATATTCATTCATGTCCCACAAATCGCGTGCTACCAAAGCTTTCAATTGAAGTTTGATCAACGGTTTGGATATGGCATACTGAATAGAATCGATCTTTATTTTTACAGTGTCGGCTGCATTTACCAATTGATTTAACATGGCTTCGCTAACTTCGTATTCTATTTTGAATTTTTCAAATGAACTGTAAATCTTTTTTAGTTCAGTACGGTTTTTATCGATATACATTAATGAGACTTTATTTACGATACCACGAGCAACTAATTTTCGGTGATAATTGGTAAATCGGGTTGTATCCAATGGAACAAAAATGTCAGGCATAATGCCACCGCCACCATAAACAGTGCGTTTTAGGTTGAGTGTTTGATATTTCAATGAATCAGGAAAATGAATGCTGTCGGCATGTAATAATTCGCCTTTGTTAAAGCGATTTACCAAATCGAGTTCATATTTATCTTTTCCATCTTTATACGGTTTTTGAATACAACGTCCTGTTGGTGTATAATAACGAGCTGTAGTCAGACGCATCATCGAACCGTCAATCAATGGAAACTGGCGCTGAACCAAACCTTTACCAAAAGACCTACGACCTACTATAATTGCACGATCCCAATCCTGAAGAGCTCCCGATACAATTTCGCTTGCAGAAGCAGAGTATTCATCAATCAAAACAATTATTTTTCCGGTTTCATACTTCCCAATGGCTGTGGATTCTGCCACCGTTTTTGGTTGATTCAGTCCTTGGGTATATACAATCAGCTTATTTGTACTCAAAAATTCGTCGGCTAGCTGAATTGCGGTGTTCAAATATCCACCACCATTTCCTTGCAAACTGAGAATCAGTTGTTTCATCCCTTTTTTTTGCAAATTAGCAAATGCATTTTTGAACTCTTCGTCCGTAGTACTACCAAAGCTATTAATCTTGATATATCCAATATCCTTACCAATCATATAAGTTGCATCTACACTGTGAACGGGTATTTTGTCACGAATAATGGAAAACTCCATCAATTCTGATTTTCCACTCCTGAGAATTTTTACAGTAACTTCGGTGCCTTTTGGTCCACGCAAACGTTTCAAAATTCCCGAGTTTTGAATTTTCACACCAGCAATCAATTCATTACCAATATAAATTATACGGTCGCCGGGCAAAACTCCCACTTTTTCGGCTGGACAACCGGCAATAGTTTGGGCAACAAGAAGTGTATCGTCTAGTATCTGAAATTGAATTCCAACACCTTCAAAACTACCTTCGAGCGGTTCATTTACACGTTCTACTTCTTCTTTTGGAATATAAGATGAGTGTGGATCTAAGTCTTTTAATATAGCTGTAAGTGCTGTTTCAACTAATTTTTTTTCATTGACACTGTCAACATATAAGTTTGAAATTGCGGTAAGTGCATTTGTCAACTTTCGTTGTTGCACTGATGTAAATCCTTGTGCAAAAAGAATTGGAGTTAAAACGCAGAAAAGCAGAAAAATCATTATTTTTTTCATATTCAAAATTCGTATAATTTTTAAGGCGCAAAGATACAATAATTTATAGTACCAGTTTAATGGCGTTATATTTAATAAAGAGATTGAAAGATAATTTTAACAGTAAATCAAGCTATTTGTTGGCAATAAAATTATTAAGTAGATTTCTTACTGCTATTAATTCATTTTCGGAGCAACCTTTGACATGTGCGATTTTTTTATAAATATTACTAATCTGTAATTTGCTTTCATCTGTTTCAATAAAAAGTTTTGATAAAGGTGTAATGCGAACGCTTTCGGGATTAAAATGTTCGCCATACGATAAAGAAAAATCTAATTTCAATGCATGTAGAGCTAATTCTGGTTTACCTCCGAACCCATGAATCATCCAAAGTTGACGTGGATTCCACTTCTTTCTCAATTCAAAAAGTTCGTTGAAATATCCTACGCAATGAATTATCAATGGTTTTTCCAATTTTTCGGACAATGAAATTTGCCGTTCAAAAACTGCTATTTGTGTGTTAAAGTTTATTTTACTATTTTTGTCCAACCCACATTCTCCAATTACAACCACTTGTTTATTTTTAGTCCAATTTTCTAATTGACTAAAATTTTCAACAGAACATTCATCGGCTGAACATGGATGAAAACCCACCGAGAATAAACCTTTTTGTCCGGTCGAAAAAACATTTTCTGCTTCGGAAAATGATAAATTTCTAACCGACTGCACATTAGAACTTGGTAATTTATGCGTATGAATATCAACAAACATTGATGAAATTATTTATGAATTTTTGTACAAAGATAATCATTAGGATGTAAAAATCTTTTTTTGATGAAGAAATGAAAATTCTAAACTATACGGAAAATTATTAATTTTTGATTATTTCTGATTCCTGATTAAAATTCCCAATGAAAACACGTATCTTTGCACTCCGATTTTGAAATTTAAATATTTACTCAAAACAATATGAACAAAACAGAATTATTCAGCACTTTACCTTACAAAGTAGCCGATATGAATTTGGCTGAATTTGGTCGAAAAGAAATTGAATTAGCCGAAAAAGAAATGCCCGGCTTGATGGCATTACGTGCTAAATTTGGTGTAAAAAAGCCATTAAAAGGTGCTCGCATCATGGGTTCACTTCACATGACCATTCAAACTGCCGTACTGATTGAAACACTTGTTGAGCTTGGTGCCCAAGTACGTTGGTGCAGTTGCAATATTTATTCCACACAAGATCATGCTGCTGCCGGAATTGCTGCCGCAGGTGTTCCAGTTTATGCATGGAAAGGCGAAACACTAGAAGAGTATTGGTGGTGTACGCTTCAGGCATTGATTTTTGATGGACACAAAGGACCAAACCTAATTGTGGACGATGGTGGCGATGCTACTATGATGATTCATGTGGGAGTGGCTGCCGAAAAAAATACAACAACATTGGAGAAAAAGGCAGATGGCGAAGACGAACGTTTGTTGTACGCCATTTTGAAAAATGTACTAAAAGATGATAATGGAATTTGGACACGCATAATTCCTGAACTTCGTGGCGTTTCGGAAGAAACCACCACCGGTGTTCATCGCTTATACCAAATGTTGGAAGAAGGTTCATTGTTATTCCCTGCTTTCAATGTAAATGACTCAGTAACAAAATCAAAATTTGATAATTTATATGGCTGTCGCGAATCATTAGCCGACGGAATTAAACGTGCAACAGATGTTATGCTAGCTGGAAAAGTTGTGGTTGTATGTGGTTATGGTGATGTGGGAAAAGGTTGCGCCAAATCAATGTTGGCTTATGGAGCTCGCGTTATAGTAACCGAAATTGATCCTATTTGTGCCCTTCAGGCTTCGATGGAAGGTTTTAAAGTTACAACAATCGAAGATGCGCTTGCTGAAGGTAATCTTTATGTTACAACTACTGGAAACCGTGATATTATCAGGATTGAACACATCGAAAAAATGAAAGATGGTGCTATTGTATGTAATATCGGACACTTCGATAATGAAATTCAGGTTGAAAAACTAAAACAATATCCGGGCATAAAACTCGTGAACATCAAACCACAACTTGATAAATATGTTTTCCCTGATGGACACGGTATTTTGTTATTGGCTGATGGTCGTTTGGTGAATTTAGGTTGTGCTACCGGTCATCCATCGTTTGTAATGAGCAATTCGTTCACCAATCAAACTTTGGCACAAATTGAGTTATTTACGAAAGATTATGCTATTAATGTTTATCGTTTGCCAAAGTATTTAGATGAAGAAGTAGCTCGTTTACATCTGGAGCAATTGGGCGTAAAACTAACTGAATTAACTCCTGAACAAGCTGCATATATTGGCGTAAATGCCAATGGACCTTATAAACCGGAACATTATCGGTATTAAAAAGGCAAAACTGCAATTTTTAACTAAAACAGACCAACTTAATTTTCATTAAGTTGGTCTGTTTTAGTTTTGAGATAAATTGATCCCTTTTGCTCTTACTATTCTTTTTGAATTACCCGATGAAAATACAGTCAAATTATTTATGGCTTATTGTGCCACTACCACTTATTCGTTTTTCTATTTTAGGATTTCCTGAATAACTAATATCACCACTTCCTGTAATAGTTGCATTTAAGTTATTTTCGGCATACACTTTAATATCTCCGCTACCTGAAAGTTTGCAATCTACGTTTTGTGATTGAAGGTTTAACAGTTTAATTTCACCACTGCCCGATAATTCGATATTTGTACTTTGAGCTTTCCCATTTAACTGAATATCACCACTTCCAGGAATTTTAAGTTTTAAATTACGATAGTTATCATTCGTTGATGACAAGATGTCGCCACTACCCGAAATGGCTAATTCGCTGATAGTATTTATGTTGCTTAATACAACTTCGCCACTGCCTGAAATATAAACAGAATAAAATGCACCCGGAATCGTAATTTTTATTTTGGCTTTGCTGTTATTTAACGATACAGAATGTTTTACACCAACTTTGAGTTTGTTCTCTGTAACTGTTAGTTCGTGCGAATCAATCAGATTTTCATAATCGCTTAGTACAACTGAGAAATTAGCTCCTTTGCTAATCTCGATATCTGCCGATGACATTAATTGTAATCCGGTAAAAGGAGATACATTTATGGTTTTCGAAACAATTTTTCCAGAACCTCTTAACGAGATAGCAGAAAGATTCGGCACTGTTACTAACAATGCAACTAAAAAACATGTAAGTTTAAATGACTTTGTTCTCATGATTTTAAAAATTTTTGAATTTATAGTAGTTTTTATAATAACATAAAAACATGAATTTTATTATATCTAGAAGTAATTATTTTGTAAAATTTTATTCATTGTCAGTTTGCTTGAAATTTTGACAGTTTTGGATTTTATTGAATAACTTGCTGATACCTTATCTATATATTCTTCCTTTTAAATTTAAAATATCAATCTTCATTTGCAAAATTATTATTATATTTGCAAATCAAAGAATTTCAACACCGATTGTAGCGACAATCCGTTGAAAATTCTCATTACATACTAAAATAACGAAAGCGTTTTAAATATTATCCTGTTCTGAAATCTCGACAATTTCATGTACAACTGGATGATAGCAACAAACGCTCCATGTCTATATCTATAGGCGTGGGGCTGTTGCTTATCATAGTTGTACGGGAGTCGAGACCCTCAGGACAATGATAAGTTTAACAGTTCCCACGCTTTTTTTATGTTTAACACTGAACTAGGGGAACGGGGAAGTCCGGAATTATTCAACTAATTTCAACTAAAATATAAAAAGTAGAATGCAAAAGTATGAAAAAGAAGAGTTGAAAGAAGGTTATATAGTTGATTTTATTTCTAATGAGCAGGTTAAGGCGACACCGGAAGAAATAGAAGCTGTACAAGTTTTTTCAAGACAACTTGTTGAAGATTATGGTTATTCGAAAGACCAAATTCAAACTAGACCGCAATATCGTGTAAAAGCAAATCCATCTGATACTTTAAAATCTTATCCCCTAGATATTATTGTGTTTTCAAACAGTACTAAAATTGATAGTAATGAATACATAATCATTGAGTGTAAAAAGAAAACAAGGAGAGATGGAATTACACAATTACAAGATTATTTGAAATTTTCAAATGCGTATATTGGTGTTTGGTTCAATGGCAATGAAAGACTATTCTTAAAAAAGATTGAATCAAAAGGGAAAGTCCATTTTGAAGAGATACCAAATATTCCAAACCAAGGTCAAAGACTTGAAGATATTGGAAAATTCAAAAGAAAAGATCTAAAACCGACCCACAATCTAAAAGTGATATTTAACTCAATCCGAAACCATTTGGCAGGAAATGCAACAGGGACAGGGCGGGATGAAATTATTGCTCAACAATTAATTAACCTTATTTTTTGTAAAATTTACGATGAGAGATTCACAAGAAAAGATGAAGATGTTTCATTCAGGGTTGGAGTTGAAGAAGCTGGGAAAATAGTTAAAGACCGAATAATAGAAATTTTCGAAAAAGTCAAAACAAAATATAGTGAAGTAATTGAAGTTGCTGACAGTATTAATCTCGATGCAGAAAGCATTAAATATGTTGTTGGTGAACTTCAAGATTTTTGTTTAATTGAAAGTGAAAGAGATATAATTGCCGATGCATTTGAAACGTTTATTGGTTACTCTTTAAAAGGTGCTCAAGGTCAATTTTTCACACCAAGAAATGTTATAAAATTAATGGTTGAGTTAATTAATCCTCAACCGAATGAATTACTAATTGACCCAGCATGTGGAACTGGTGGTTTCTTGGTGGAAAGTTTAAGACATATTTGGAAAGTACTTGATAAAAAAGCAATAGATTATGGTTGGAGTGAACTTGCATTGAATGAAGAAAAATTATCCTCAGCAATAAAATGTATTAAAGGGTTAGAGAAAGATGATTTTTTAAGCAAAGTTGCAAAAGCCTATATGGCTATTCTAGGAGATGGCAAAGGTGGAATATTTTGCGAAGATAGTTTAAAACTTCCATCAGACTGGAAATCTACAACAAGACAACAAATAGATTTAGATAAATTTGATGTTCTATTGGCTAATCCACCTTTTGGGAAAGATATTAAAGTAAAAGGAGAAGAAAAGTTAAAACAGTTTGATTTGGCTTATAACTGGGAAAAAGAAAAAATACTTATTCCAGAACAAATAAAATAAAAAAAGAGGAAACTATTCAAATTCTATTTATCGAACGCTCTTTGAAATTATTAAAAGATGGCGGAAGAATGGGAATAGTTTTACCGGAAACATTCTTTCATGCACCTAAATCTAGGTACGTTTTGCATTATATGCTTAAAAATAACAATGTAACATGGATGTTGGATTTACCTCATAACACTTTTAGACCTCATAACAATGCAAAATGTGTTGTCATTGTACTTGAGAAAAATACACCACAGCAAGATGAAATAAATATGGCTATTGCAGAAGAAATTGGACACGACCATCAAGGAAAAGAAATATATCGTTGGGATTATCTTAAGAAAGAAACAAATAAAACACAACACAACTTTGGGACGATATACCTCTCATATTAGAGGAATTAGACAATAAAAACTTTTCAAAATACTGTTTCAAAATAAAAAGTAAGACTGCAATTTCTAAAAATATATTTGTCCCACGTTATTATTGGCAAAATAAACTTAAAGAAATTGAAAGAATAGCTAAAGCTCAAAATCTAGAACTTGTACCAATCAAGGAGTTAATCAGAAAAGGAATTATCACTTCTTTTGATGGACATGGTTCTCCTCCAGCAGAATATAAAGGAAAGGGAGATATACCTTACATCAGAGTAAAGGACATAGTAAATTGGGAAGTTTATAAAGATCCAACTGCAAAAATCACTTTAGATATTTATCTTGAAAAGAAAGGAAAAAATAAAAATCTTGAAGCTGGTGATGTTGTTTATGTACGACGTGGAAGTTATAGAATTGGAAGTGTTGCAATGGTGTCGCCATTTGATAAGGAGGCTTTATATACGAGAGAAATATTGATTTTACGTGTAACAGATGATGAAAATGAGTATGGTTTAAATCCATATTATTTATTGTATTTGTTGTCTCATAAGTTAACCCATTTACAAGCTAAAAACAAAATTTTGATTGAAACAACTTTGCCAAATATTGCCGAACGTTGGAAAGAATTAATGTTACCTATTGATATAGACAAAAGACAAAGAGAGTTTATAACAAACAAAATAAAAGAAGTTATAACAAGTAAATGGGATGCTATAGAAAAAATTGATATATTAAAATTAGAATTAGGCGATCTAGTGACTTAAAAAAATAATTGGTAATTCTATAGCACTTCTCAAAACGTACCAATACAACTATTTCAGTTTTAACTATAACAACTTAAAACGGACTCAGCTCAATAGCAAGTCCGTTTTTTATGTGTAAAGGGCACGAGTTAATTTGGAAATTTCATCCCAAAAGTTGCAGATTATTGCAACTTTATATATCTTTGCCACATGAAACGAACAATACAGGCATTCGTTGATTATTACGACCTATTTATGGATACGCTATCTGCACCCGAAAAGATGAAGGTACACTATATCCTCGATATGTTGAAAATACAAGAACGAATTAGCACAAAATTTGTAAAACATATTCAAGACGGGCTGTTTGAGCTACGTGTAGAATAAAATAGCAATATTTTTCGCCTGTTTTTCATATTCGACGATGGACAAATTGTAGTATAATTTAATGGATTTCAAAAGAAAACACAAAAAACACCACAAAAAGAAATAACAAAAGCATTAAAAATAAGGGAGGAGTATTATGAATACAAAAGAACAAAAACCAATGCTTAAAAACATTGATGCCTAATTGGACGAGCTTTATGGAAAAGAAGGAACGCCACAAAGAGAAGCTTTTTGGCGTGATGCCTACGCATATTGCGCTGGTCAAGTGATACACGAAATGCGAAAAGAAGAAAAAATAACGCAACAGGAACTTGCCATGCGTATTGGTGCAAATAAAAGTTATATTTCACGCATCGAAAAAGGACTTATTGAACCATCAGTAGGTACATTCTATCGAATTATCAACGCATTAGGTTTGAGCATCGAAATAAATAAACCATTGGCATAATAATCTACACCCGCTTGTGCGCTGTTTGCAACGTGTGCCAACAAACTTGGTCTTTGTATCTTTCAGTTTTAGCATAAACCCAAAACGGACTTACCTCAATGGCAAGTCCGTTTTTGTTATTTATATCCTTCACACAGCCAGTCAATTACCGATATTTCATTTATTATTTTTGTCTCAAATGTGTGTTGTTGGGCTTCACGAAAACTCAATAACGTTAGTTTTTGACAATTTGTTTTATCGGCACCTTTTAGCAATGCGTTGATTTCTCTTTTCAAAGTTTTGGAAGTTTCTATATCGGTTGTAACTTGAATTAATTCAATTACTTTGTTGTTATTGCAGAGTACAAAATCAATTTCAAAGCCATCCCTGAAATAGTAAATATCAAAATGTAGGTATTTTTTTCGCCTCAAAAGTTCGAGGAACACGATATTTTCAACATTCCATCCTATACTTTCTGATGTCAAATTATTTTCTTTGGTTGCAAATAAAGCTGTATCAATCAAATAGGCTTTTTCGTTACGAATACGTTCTTTCGCTTTGTAGGAGAATTTATTTAGAGCCACAATTAAGTACGTCTGACGGAGATAACTGATATAATTTTGAGCGGTATGTGTGCTTTTAATGCCGAACAACTTTGCAATACTTTCATAATTCAGCTCCTGTGCAAAATTTGAAATCAGGTAGTTCGTCAATTTTACCAATGTGTCAATATATCTGATATTGTATCTTTTACGAATATCATTCATTACTATATTATTTACCAAACGTTGTATATAGCCCTTCTTATCTTTTAAATTATATAATTCTGGAAATCCTCCATGTATTATATATTCTTTAAATGCATTTTTGCGAAAGGCTATTTCATAAGTATTTATGGCATTAATATTTATATTTTTGAACTGAAGAAATTCCGCAAATGAAAATGGAAATAATTCAATTTGATTGTATCTTCCTGTTAAATAGGTGCTAAGTTCACTGCTGAGTAATTTTGCATTAGAGCCGGTAATAACCAATTGTAGCTTTTGCCGTAATAATCTGTTTACAAACAAATCCCATCCTTTCACATTCTGAATTTCATCTAAAAACAAATATTTAAACTCACCATAAACCATTAATAATGCTTCAAATAACGCATCAAATTGTGAAGCATCAATACCCAAAAGTCTTTCATCATCAAAATTGAGATAGGCATATTTCTCTTTCTGTTGCAATAAAACTTTATGACACAAGGTTGATTTACCACATCGTCGTACACCTATAACTATTTGTGCAAGTGGACTTTCTAACTCAAACAGTTCTTCTTCTTTTCTGTGACACAACTTCGATATATCTATTCTTTTAATTTCCAGTTGTTGGTCAGCAATTATTTTTTGAAATATATTCAGTTCCATAATGACTTATATTGTTGTAATTCAGAATACAAATATAATAAAGTTTTATTATTATTGCACTATTTATATTATTATATTTATTATTAATGCATTATTATAGTTAAATATATAATTATTACTGCACTATTAAAGTAAAAAAATGCAACCACTAGCTGGTGCACTTTTGCAAAGTGTGTCAACAACAAACTTAGTCATTGTATCTTCCAGCATTAGCATAAAACCAAAACGAACTTACCAACAAGGCAAGTCCGTTTTGGTTATCTTCAAGTAATATAAATCAAGCAATTGGTTTTACTATTTCAATTCGCATTCCCAAAGCCGAAATTAGACGATAGAAAGCTCCTACGCTAGGCGAAATAGCTCCATTCTCAATGCGTGAAATATATGATTTGGTAGTTCCTGTACGATGTGCTAATTCTGATTGTGTTATTTTTGCTTCTTTGCGTGCTTCTTGCATTACCAAACCTGAATATAAATTGTATGCATTCTGTTCAAAAATGGTTCTTTCTGGCGTTCCATCAGCACCATATTTTTGGTCTAAAACTTCGCTATAGTTTTTTATTTTGTTGTCGTTTGTAGTCATAATATTCATTTTTATTTTTATTGCTTTTTCAATTTCACTAAGTGGTGTTTTTTGTGATTTTTTCTGAAATACATTAAATAGAACTACTATTTTATCTTCATCAAAAACAAAGAATACCCTGTAAATATTTGAGTTATACTCAATCCTAAGTTCATAAACCCCTTCTCTGATTGCTTTGATAAACTTTATTGGTAATCTATCTTGAGTTCTTAACAAGGTTAATAAATAGTCTACTTTTTGTTGCTCCTTATCCGTTAATCCTTCTATAAAATCCTCAAAATATCCTCCAAAAGTGATAATAGTTCGTTTCATGGTACAAAGATATGAAATGTTTAATGATATTGAAACTTTAAGCATGAGAATTTTTCAAAAAAAATTAAAAGCGGACTCACCTCAATAGCAAGTCCGTTTTTTCTTACAGTAAAAAATCCTCTACATTGTCCCTGTGAATATTTTTTAAGTCAGTTTCGGGATAAGCATGCATAAAAGTTATTGGCTTTCGGAATTTGCCCTCAGGATTCCATTTGAATTCGTATGCCGATAATTTTCCATTACGTTCTTCCAGATAGTCAATTTCATTTTGTTGCTTGGTTCGCCAAAACCAAATATTTGGAAATTGCATGTTGTAATGCAGGTATTTTTTACGTTCCGATATAACAAAATTTTCCCACAGAGCACCGGTGTCTATTCGGTTTTCAATTTGTGCAAAATTGGAAATCAATACATTACGAACCCCATTATCGTAAAAGTAGATTTTTCTGGAGAATTTCAACTCATTGCGCAGATTACGGCTAAATGAACCTAAGCGGAAAATAATATAAGATTGTTCAAGCACCATTATGTATTTTTCTACTGTCTTGGCATCCAGTCCGCACAATTGTGATAGTTCTGAGTAGGGAACCTGCGAACCAACCTGATAGGCAATAGCCTGAAGCAATTTAATCAGTTTATCCGGCTTTTTAATTTGTTCTAAACGTAAAATATCTTTGTACAAATAGCTATTAGAAAGTTGTCGGAGTACGATTTCCTCACTACCTTGTTGTGTTACTATTTCAGGATAATAGCCATAAACAAGCCTGTGAGGTATCAGGCGTTTTTCTTCGAGCAACCCGTGATGTTGTACCATTTCGCCAAATGATAATGGAAACATAGTATATTCCCATTTCCTTCCGGTTAAGGGTTCATTCAAATGGTTGGCTAATTCAAATGAAGCACTGCCAGTCACAATCAATTGATATTCAGGCAGCATATCTGTGATTAACTTTAATCGCAAGCCAATATCAGCAATTTGCTGCGCCTCATCAACAACGATAATCTTTTTATTGCCAAATATGGCTTTGAATCGCGTTGAAGACATATCTTTAAATAGATTCTGAATGTCTGTTTCATCTCCATTTAGCCACAAAAGTGTATCGTTATTTAGAAACATATTTTTAATCAGGGTTGTTTTACCAACCTGACGTGCCCCTAAAATAATTATTGCTTTGCCTGAAAACAGATTATTTTCTATACTATTTGCAAGTGTTCTGAATATCATAAGTTGTAAATTTGTCGTCAAAGATACGATGATTAATATGAAATAACAAACATAAAAATAACTTATCGGGAATTAATTCCAAATAAGTTATTACTTATCAGGAATTGAATCCGCAAAAGTAAATTATTTCTACAGTCAATCTAATTAGAGTGTGTTTATAAAGTCCTATATTTTTTGCTCGATTTTATAAAAA
>JACDZH010000386.1 GCA_013426815.1 Paludibacter sp. | reverse complement strand
AATAATGATATAATATTGATTAACAAGAGGTTTGATGTTTTTAAGCAGACACTAATTACTGTTTTTTTGCATCTTTTGTATTAACCAAATAAAGTAGAACACAACTAATGAAAACAAATACTCCACCATCCTGATTCTGCCCTTATCAGAAATAATGATAAGGGCTATAAATGAAGAATTCAGATTATTTATTTTAAAATCAAATTTATGAAAACAAAAACATTTCTATTTACAGTAATTGCCCTATTTCTACTGATAGGAGGAACGGGATGTGAAAACGACAACAATGCTGACGAAAATTGCGTATTTAATGTCGAAGACCCTGTCAATGATCTTGAATGGTTAAAAGCCAAAATTCCAACATCATTTTCTGCTGACAAATCAATTTATTTCAAATTATATCAAAATAAAAAGATTTCTCAAAAATATTTTTTTATCGAAGGAAATATTAATTATGTAATTACAGAATATTCTCGTGAAATAATATATAGTTGCAAAGGAGATACATTAATGTTAAAAGGGATTGAAAGTCCACCCTCTGAAGAGTGGAACAAATTTTTTGAAGAAAATATATTAATTAAACAAGTTTGGCCTGTCAAATAATTTTAAAAGCAGATATTATGAAAAACAAAATCTTATTTTTAAGTTTATTATTGCTGTTGAATATCGCAACGAACAAAGTATTCGCTATTTCAGCATATCCATATCCCATTTCAATAAAACAACCAGATAATACTGAATTGAATATTCGGTTAGTTGGTGATGAGTTTTTTCATTTTAGTCAAACAACAGACGGTCTCCTAATTCAACAAAACGGTGATGGAATTTTTGAATATATTGAACTAAATAGTTATGGAACGCTCATGCTTAGTGGTGTTAAAGCAAATGATGTAACAAAAGGAACTGCAAAAGAATCAGAATTTACAAAAAAACTGAAAGAAAAAAAGGTAAAAGAAAACTGGCTAAATGTTCAACAAATTAAATCTCCAAATATAGTTAAAGAAAACCTTTCACAAGTATCATTATTAAACACAACTCTTTCTGTAACTGGTACAAAAAAGGTTCTTTGTGTTTTGATAGGTTTTCAAGACAGAGCATTTTCAAAAACACAGTGGCAACTTAACAATCTAATGAATCAATCAGGATACAATTCTACTGGTAGTGTAAAAGACTTTTATCTTGAAAACTCGTATGGTCAATTAAACTTAGATGTTACAGTAGTCGGTCCTTACGTTGCCGACTTTAATATGGCATTTTATGGAGCTAATAATACTGCTGGGGATGACTCTAACCCACAGGCATTGATTGTTGAAGCATTACAAAAAGCAAATCCATCTGTTAATTATGCTGATTTTGACAACGATGGAGATGGGAAAGTCGATGGAGTGCACGTTATTTTTGCTGGATTTGATGAAGCAGCAGGTGCTTCTCCTAATTCAATCTGGTCACACAGATGGTCAATTAACGGAATAACACTAGATGGAAAATTAATTACAGATTATTCTTGCTCATCTGAATTAAGAAGTTATTATGGTAGTACAATTTGTGGTATTGGAACAGCATGCCATGAGATGGGACATGTTTTTGGTGCTGGCGATTTTTATGATATAGATTACGAAAGTAATGGAGAGTATTTGGGTACAGGTGAATGGGATTTAATGGCTCATGGTGGTTGGAATGGAAGTAGTGACAAGCCGGCCCATTTTAATCCATATTCAAAAGCCCAGACATTTCAATGGGCAACTGTACAAAATATTACATCGGATAACGTTATATCTCTTTATCCCGCAAATTCAAGTGCAAATTCATTTTATAAATTTAACACGACAACTATTGGAGAATATTATCTGTTAGAAAACAGACAAAAGCTGGGATTTGATGCAGGTTTGCCCGGAGATGGTTTGTTAGTTTATCACGTACATAATTTATTTAATGGAAATTCTTAATCGAGTAGGTAAAGGGGAATCTCACCCCTAAACCTCTCACAGAACCGTGCTTG
>JACDZH010000041.1 GCA_013426815.1 Paludibacter sp. | reverse complement strand
ACCAAATGATGATTTGAGCAAATTAACCGCATTTATATAAGTCGCTTATTATAGTAATAGGTTTGATTTAAATCCAACATTAAATAACCGTGAGCTTTTACCATAGTTTTTCGATATTCCGAGAAATAAATCTGCATTATTTGGTGAGTCTGGTATTGTACCGTACGATTTGCTTTGAAGCCAAAACGGAGAATATGTTCCGGTTGATGTAACTCCCGACAATTCTACATCGTACTTTATAGTATCGTTCTGCGCATGTATCAAAAAAGGGAGTGATATAAGAAGTAAGAAAATTATTAATTTTTTTTCAAACATTTATGTAGAATTAGAGCAATTGTAAATTGTAAGTCAATGAATTGAAAATGAATTCACGGTTTAAAACTCCAAAAATCATTCAGAATATTTGTGTCATTTTCCCCGAAACCTATGTAACCTTTTCCATTTATGATGAAGCAGATTGAGTTTTCACGTCCACCATTTGGTATATTTCCTCTAATATACCACACATTTCTGTCCATATCGTATTCGATAATATCTGATTTAACATGTCCACCGGTTAGATTTCCACCAAAACAGCGTCCGGTTGAGACAAAAAAACGATTATCAATGCTCAAGGCAACAGCATTCTCACGACCCGAATCGGGCATAGATTTGCGTTTAGTCCAAGTGTCAGTTTCAGGAAAGTACTCCCACCAATCATTTTCATTGATTGTACGGTAACCGGTGCCAAAAAAGTAGTGTTTACCATCTCCACATACAATAGCTCCTGCACGATCGGGTCCTGCAAAGTAATTCATTCGAATCCAACTGTTTTGGGTGGGATTGTATTTCCAAAATTCCGAATTGAATCCATGTCCATCAAATCCAGAGCCAATGTAAATACAATTTTTATATACGAAACATACGCAAGCATTGGTTGCTTTCCCCTGAAAATTGGCTTTTTGTGTCCAAGTATTCGTTTTTGGGATGTACATCCAAAAATCGGTTAGTATTCCACCAGAATAAGCGTAATTATAGCGATCAAATCCCAAACCTACTTAAGCAGTGTCGTTTACGACAGCTGCTACTGCTTTTACACGAGGTTTACCTGGAAAAGGTGCTTTTTGTGACCAGGAATAAGTTGTAGAGTTGTATGCCCAACATTCTTTCAACGAATCCTTTAAAATACCTGTTCTTCCCAAAGTAACATAACCAGTATCGTTTATTACAAATGCAACAGCCGAAGCCCTTCCATTTCCGGGCATAGCTGTTAACGAATTAAACGAAATAGGTTCGTAGGGAGAATCAGCAGGGGAGTTGCAACTTCCTAAAAATAAGATAAATAATAAACAGATAATCAATTCGAAATATCGGTAAGAAATACTCATATATTATTACTCTAGATATCTATTTTTTAGTTAAATATGGTTTAGATTATAAGCATAGCATCGCCATAAACTCCAAATTTATAACCTTCTTTGATGGCGATTTCATAGGTTTTCATAACCTGATCATAATCGCCAAATGCCGCCGTAAGCATAATTAATGTTGAATATGGTAAATGAAAATTGGTGATAAGTGAGTTTGCAACAGTAAAATCGTATGGTGGAAAAATAAATTTATTCGTCCAGCCTTCGTATGGTTTAATTTTTCCTTCGGTACCGGCAACTGTTTCCAAAGCTCTCATTACAGTAATGCCAACTGCACAGATATTTCGGTTATCATCGTGTGCCTGATTTACTATATCAGCCATTTCAACAGTAACTGCCATTTGTTCCGAGTCCATTTTGTGTTTGGTAAGATCTTCTACATCAATTTCACGGAAGTTTCCTAAACTCATGTGCGAAGTTACAAAAGCCGTATCAATTCCTTTAATTTCCATTCTTTTCATCAACTCGCGGCTAAAGTGCATGCCAGCAGCTGGTGCCGAAACTGCACCTTCCTTTTTTGCAAAAATTGTCTGGAAACGTTCAGCATCTTCGGGTTCTACAGCACGAGTAATATTACGGGGAAGTGGAGTTTCACCTAATGAAAAAAGTCCTTTTTTAAATTCATCGTGAGTTCCATCAAACAAGAAACGTAAAGTTCTGCCACGAGAAGTTGTATTGTCAATTACCTCAGCTACAATTGAATCATCATCGCCAAAATAAAGTTTATTCCCTATACGAATTTTGCGAGCCGGTTCTACCAACACATCCCATAATCGCATATCGTGGTTTAATTCGCGAAGTAAGAAAACTTCAATCTGTGCACCTGTTTTTTCTTTGTTACCGTACAAACGAGCAGGAAATACCTTTGTATCATTGAATACGAACAAATCGTATTCATTGAAATATTCAAGCACATCTTTGAATGTGCGATGTTCAATTTCTCCTGTTTTGCGATGTAAAACCAATAAACGTGATTCGTCGCGATGATTTGCTGGATGTTGAGCAATAAGCTCATCCGGTAACTTGAATTTAAACTTAGATAATTTCATATTGTTGATTATTAAGATGAATCCAAACTTTTTGTCAGATACACGATAAGTTTGAAGACCAAGTTATTGATTTCTTTTATGTATTTTTATCCTCCTCAGGACAATTTTCAGAAATAGATGATTTGTCCAAAAAATCAATCAAATCATCTATTTGCCAGCAATTTTCGAGTTTTACATCGCCAATTCGTGTTCGTTCTAAACCGACTAAATGTGCGCCACTTTCCAATGCCAGACCAATATCGCGAGCCAAAGCCCGAATATAGGTTCCTTTGCTGCAAACTATGCGAATTTTAAGAACAGGTTGCGTAAAATCGAGTACTTCAATCTCATCTATAACCAATAACTTTGGTTTAAGTTCAACTTCCAGACCATCCCTGGCATAATCATAAGCCCTTTTTCCTTCCACTTTTACAGCAGAATATGCCGGCGGGACTTGCCATATATCGCCCAAAAAACGTGGAATCACACTATCAATTAACGCTCGAGTAATGTGTTCGATAGGGAAGGTGAAATCCATAGGCAATTCTAAATCAAACGAAGGCGTTGTAGCCCCCAATTTCAATGTAGCAATATATTCTTTCGTTCGATATTGAAAACTTTCGATAAGTTTTGTTGATTTTCCGGTACAAATAATCATCACTCCGGTTGCCAATGGGTCAAGTGTTCCTGCATGACCAACTTTCAACTTTTTTATTTTCAAGGTTTTTTGTAACTTCCATCGTATTTTACTCACCAAATTGAATGAGGTACAATTCAATGGTTTAGCAACAAATAATACTTCTCCAGCAACAAAATCCATTATAAAACACTTAAATCAACTCCCATCAGCAACAAAACTAACAGAAAAGTTCCAACCACAATACGGTAATAGCCAAAAGCTTTGAAACCATATTTTGTAAGAAATCCGATAAAAAACTTTATAGCAGCCATTGCAACTATAAATGACACAATATTACCTATAAGTAAAGTAACTAAATTATCAGATAACATCGATACACCATCGGGTGAAGTTACCAGTTTAATCAATTTATAACCCGATGCCGCCGCCATAGTTGGCACTGCCAAAAAGAATGAAAATTCTGCAGCATTTTTTCGTGACAATTTGGTGGTCATACCCCCTACAATACTTGCCATTGACCTTGAAACACCGGGAATCATAGCAATACTTTGGTAAAAACCAATTTTCAACGAACGTTTCCAGTCCATCGTTTGGTTTTCCTCCGGATGATTAAACCATTTATCAACAAACAGCATTAAGATACCGCCCAACACTAGCATAACAGCAACTACGGTTACATTTTCGAGTAAACTGTCAATTTTATCGCTGAATAAAAAACCCAATACCAAAGCCGGAAAAATAGCTATCAATAATTTCCAATAAAAATCGAATGTTTGAAAAAATCGTTTCCAATAAAGTACCACAACAGATAAAATTGCACCAAATTGAATATTTACTGTAAATGCCTTAACAAATTCTGTACTTTCTACTGCTAATAGTTTTTGGGCAATAATCATGTGTCCGGTTGATGAAACCGGCAAAAACTCCGTCAATCCCTCTACCATGGAAATCAGGATGGTTTGAATTAAATTCATTGTTTTTAATTTTTAGGCCTAAACAGTATCGCAAAAATAATAAACAGAAAACCAAAAAAGGATATCATAGGTCCAACTGTAATACGACGTGTACTGAAAATATCAGGATTGAATTCTGTTCCTGTTGTAGATCCGGACATCATAAAAAATCCAAGAACTATAATAACAAAACCTACGGCTATCAATATCAGATTGATTTTGCCAATGGTAAAACGGGTGTTTGATTCCATATTAATTTTTTTAAACACTCTAACCACCAGCAGGTGGAATTGAGTAAGTTTCATTTATTTGTTTTATAATTATAGTGATATATTGCTAAATAAAATACATATCACTTGTATTCATTTTCAAGTATTTACCTACGGCAAAATAAGATGAAATTGCGGTTAGCATCGCTCCTAAAACAATTACAATAAAACTCACAATTATGCCTGTAAGTGGTCGTATAATCATACCCGAAATACCAAATTCAAATTGAACGAAATAAATTACACCTGCCATTAAAAAAATGGAAATCACTGCAGCCACTAAACCATTCAGCATACTGCTAATTAAATAGGGTCGGCGAATAAAACCTGAAGTAGCACCCACCATTTTCATTGTGTTAATTAGAAAGCGATTTGAATAAAGTGATAAGCGAATTGTATTGTTGATTAAAGCAATCGATACCATAAGTAATATAATTGCTATGACGATTAAAATTAAACTCACTTTGTGTAAATTATCATTTACCAAACTTACCATATCTTCCTGGTAATCAATTTGATAAATATTTTCAAATGATTTTAGTTTCGATTCAATCATCTTTACACTGTCATTGTTTGCATACTTTGCTTTTAATTTCAGCTCGATTGACGCCATCAATGGATTATAACCTAAAAAATCTTGTGGATCTTCACCCAAACTTTCTACGTGGTCTTTCAGAGCAGCCTCTTTCGAAATATATTCAACCGATTTGGTAAATGGCGAGGACAATAAGTATTTCTCAATACGTTGTTCATATTGCTGCCCAATTTCGTCATCGAGTATAATCGAGATATTGATATTTTCTTTTACATAATTACTCATATCGCGTGACATAAAAAGCAATAGACAAACTAACCCAATCAGAAACAATACGAGTGACATACTAATGGTTGAAGTCAAGTGCATATACTTGAAACTATGTTTGCTTACTTTTATTTTATCTTTTTCCATATTCTTTCAATAATTATTCTTCATTCGGCTTGATGCCGGATTAGTTATTCATTTTCAGCGTTTTCTCTCGTTTTTCTCCATTGCCAGAACACAAAGCCCAAAATAGACATTATAAGTAGAATAGAAGAAATTAAGGCTATTATATTCCCAATGCTATACGATTTTGGCTCGAAACGGTATTCAATTTCGTAAGTTCCGGCTTTTAACGGCATTGCACGCAATAAATAATTGGCACGCAAGTATGGCACTCTTTTACCATTGATATAGGCATTCCATCCTTTGTCGTAATATATTTCTGAGAAAACCGCCACCTGATCGGTAGTTGAACTAAAACTGTAAATTAAATGATTGGGCAGATAACTTTTCAATGAAATACGCGCTGTACTGTCGGGCGTGAGTTTTGACGGTAATTGAACTTCAAACGATTTATCAACCACCATTTCGGTTTTTGTATTTATTTTGCCAACCAATTGCATTTCTTCGTTGGCATCGGCAGCCCATCGGATATTGCGCACAAACCATACATTTCCATTGGCATGTGGATTCACAAGCGGTGCTGCTTCTTTGTTGAAAATGAGGTATTTCATATTCAACATGTTCAGCACCCCCAACGAATCCATGGTGTTGGTTATTATCTGAGGCGAAGTGGCACGACCAAATGTGGCAAATAATTGTCCCATTTCTCTCTCAATTTGCATGTTGATCAATTCCTGATATCGACGCAATTTGGCGGCATGATATCCACCGATATTTTTATGGAAATAGGATGGCGTTGCATCATTGAAAATGTTTACTGTTGCGTCTAAAACACGGAATTGAGATTTATCCTGTAAAATGATATTGTCTGCAATGCTCGGTTTTACCAAGGTTTCGAAATGGCGTTTGCGCTTGAAATTATCATCGTTCAGATAACGTTTGGCAACCGGAGCTAAATCGGCTAAAAACAGAATTGCAAGAAATACGTTAGCTACATTTGTTTTTAACAGATTTTTGGCATATAACCAAATTAAACCCGCTGCAGCTAAAATAAATGCCAATGATCGCATAGCATCGCTTCGTAACATGGCAGCACGATCGAGCGGTAATGTTTCTTTCAAAAAAGTATAATCTCCTTTAAATTGTGCATCCCCTTCGGCAATAAAATTTCCGGATAATGAAGGAATGGCAGCAAATATCAATGCAATTCCACCCACTATGGCAGCACTGATTGTTACTGAACGAATTAGTTTTTGTTTGTCGGTTTTTTCATTGAAAACTTCTTTCAATGCTAAAATAGCAATCAATGTAATACCAAATCCGGTTGCAACCAATGTCATCGAAACCGTACGGAATTTATTATAAAGTGGCATGTAGTTGATGAATAATTCAGTCAACCACATAAAATTTTTACCCCACGATAACATCAATGTCAGCGCTATCATTGGTAACAACCACCATTTTGTACGTTTATCAACCAGGAAAAGTCCCAATACGAACAGAAAACAAATAATAGCTCCAATATAAACCGGACCGGAAGTGCCGGGTTGTGTTCCCCAGTAAAGAGGTAATTGCATCTCTTTCAATATGCTATCTACATTCGGAACACCTAAACTTGAAAGTTTTTTTCCTGTTTCGCTATCGGCTTTCAGTGTGCTGCCACTTGCTCCACCTTTGAAATTTGGTATAAGCAATGTCATAGTTTCGTCAATGCCATAGCTCCATTGTGTAATATAATCTTTGTTTAGACCATGTTGCGAGCTTTGTGTATCCATTGTTAAACCATTAGAATCGCCACGCATTGTATATTTTCCATATTCGTAGGTCGTCAACAACGAAGTAGCATTCATTCCAATTGCCACTACGGCTCCGGCTACCAGCATTCCGACGGTTTTGAAAAACGATGTAAGTTCTTTGTTTTTAATGCTATACACCAATTCTACTATGCCCAGAATAATCAGAATAAAGAGGGTGTAATATAGTATTTGAACATGGTTGGCACGTATAGCCAAACTCAGGAAGAAGGCGGTCAGTAAACTGCCAATCAGTCTTTTGGAACGGAATGCCATAAACACGCTCCCAATTAGTGGTGCCATATAGGCAATGGTAATAGCTTTGGAATTATGACCGGCAACAATAATTATAAAATTGTAGGATGCAAAAGCAAATGCAATGGCTCCAACAATAGCCAACCAGGGTTTTACCATGAACGACAACAATAAAATGTAAAAGCCTATAAGATATAACAATAGGTTGAATACCGGATTGGGAATCTGATGTAGAAATGATTCAACATACTGAATCACATTATACGGTTGTGAGGTCGAAATCTGAAAAGTGGGCATACCACCAAACATAGAGTTGGTCCACAAAGTGACATCATCGTGCGAAGCATTATAATCGATTGATTCTTTTGCCATGCACATCCAACTTTCGGTATCGTGACCTATTAGTTGTTTTCCTTCCAGAACAGGAGTGAAGTACAGAAATGAAATACAAATAAATAGGAGAATTGCAGCAATGTGTGGGACTGATTTGGCAAGAATAGTTTTATTCATGGATTTACACTTTGTTGGCTGAAAAGCAGTTTTTGGGAAAAGTCGTACAAAAGTACATCATAAATTCACAATTGGTATCGCTCAAGCGGTTAAAAATTGTTGAAATATTCAATTCTTGAAGGTTACTACCAATAAATACAAAATTAGGCTGTATTTCAGAGTTGAAATACAGCCGAAAAAGTATTTAATTCACCAAACCTAACTTTCAAAATAAAAGTTATCGTGACATTTATAGCTTGTCTACGTTTAAAATTTTCGTACTTTTGTCGAACAAAACGATTTAAAAAGATTTTTAATTTCATGAACAATCAAGAACTACAAAAAATACGGGCTGATTTCCCCATTTTACAGGAAAAAATCTATAATAAAGACCTGATTTATTTTGATAATGGGGCTACAACACAAAAGCCACGCTGTGTGGTGGAAAAAATTGAGGAAGGCTATTATTATACCAATGCCAATATTCATCGGGGCGTACATTTTTTAAGTCAAAAAGCCACCGAAGCCCACGAAGCTGCCCGAAGCACCGTAGCCGAATTTATTCATGCTGCCAAACGCGAAGAGATTGTTTTTACCCGTGGCACTACCGAAGCTATCAATCTGGTTGCTAGTTCATTTGGTTATGCTTTTTGTAAATCCGGCGACGAAATTATTATTTCTGTTATGGAACATCATTCCAACATTGTGCCCTGGCAAATGTTGTGTGAACGAAAAGGATTGAAATTGAGGGTTATTCCAATGAATGAACTGGGCGAATTGGATTTGGATGCTTACAAATTGTTGCTCAATCAGCATACCAGACTGGTTTCTGTTGCCCATGTTTCCAATGTTTTGGGAACAATAAATCCGGTAAAAGAAATAATCGAAATTGCTCATAAACAAAATATTCCGGTTTTGGTAGATGGTGCTCAGGCCGTTCCTCATATTGCCGTTGACGTTACAGAATTAGATGCAGATTTTTATGTTTTTTCGGCTCACAAAATCTATGGACCAACTGGTATTGGTGTGCTTTATGGCAAAGAGAAATTGTTGAATGCGATGCCACCTTATCAGGGTGGTGGCGAAATGATTTCAATCGTTACATTCGAGAAAACGACTTATAACGAATTGCCATTCAAATTTGAAGCTGGCACTCCCGATTATATTGGTTCTACGGCTCTGGCTGAAGCTTTGCACTATGTTCAGGGTATTGGCATTGAGAAAATTGCAGCACATGAACATGAATTACTGACTTACGGAACGAAACGATTGATGGAAATTGAAGGAATGCGAATTATTGGAACTTCAAAAGCGAAAAGTTCGGTAATTTCTTTTCTGGTTGGGAATATTCATCCTTATGATTTGGGCATGTTACTTGATAAACTGGGAATTGCTGTTCGCACAGGTCATCATTGTGCTCAACCGTTGATCGATTCACTTGGCATGCCCGGCACTGTGCGTGCGTCATTTGCATTTTATAATTCCAAAGAAGAAATTGACACATTTATTACATCGCTTAAACGTATAGTAATTATGTTAAGCTAAAATATTAAAGGAGATTACAGGTTAATGATTTTATATTATAATATGACTATCAACGAATTACAAGATAACATAATTGATGAATTCAGTATGTTCGACGACTGGATGGATAAATATTCCTTGCTTATTGACCTGGGAAATTCGCTTCATCCGCTTGAAGACAAAGATAAAAAGCCTCAAAATATTATTGAAGGTTGCCAAAGTCGCGTGTGGTTGAATGCTGAAATGAAAGATGGTTTGGTGGTTTATAGGGGCGAAAGTGATGCATTATTGGTAAAAGGTATTGTTTCGCTTCTAATTAAGGTACTTACAAATCATACTCCTGATGAAATTATTGGTACCGAACTCTATTTTATCGAAAAAATTGGTTTGCGCGAACATCTTTCACCTACACGATCCAATGGTTTGTTGGCAATGATTAAACAAATGAAATTGTTTGCATTGGCATTTAAGGCAAGAGGGTAGTAATTTGAAAATTTGAAAATGTGATAATAACGTTTATTTATTTCGTGTAAACACAAATTTATCTTCCGTCGATAGTTGTTCACTGAACCAATAACCATCTGCTGAGAAACCTTTCAAATCTTCTACATTGTCGATGCGATTTTCAATCACATATCTGACAATCATTCCACGTGCTTTTTTAATATAAACTACAATTGCTTTATATTGGTCATTTTTACATTCCAAAAATTCGAAATCTATCACCCTGGCATTTAATAAATTGCGATGTATAGATTTAAAATACTCACCCGATAATAGGTTAAGCACCACTTTGGGTTTGCCCGAAGTTATTAACGCTTTGTTGAGTGAAATGGTGAGTTTTTCTCCCCAAAAAGTATATACATCTTTCCCTTTCTCAGTATCCAGTTTTGTACTAATTTCCAGCCGATAAGGTTGTATCAAATCCAACGGACGCAGCACACCATACAATCCAGAAAGTATCCGTAAATGCGATTGTAAATAAACAAAATCTTTGGTCGAAAAACTTTTGGCATCCAAACCATGAAAAACCTCACCATTAAAGACCAATACAGCTTGTTTGGCATTTTTGGTGGTAAAGGGTAAATGCCAATTAAAATAACGATCGGCATTCAAATGTGCTAAATTGGAATTTATGTTCAATAACTTTGAAATATCAAAAGCAGATAATTGTCTGATTTCATTCATTAATATTTCGGCATCTTTCAGAAATTCGGGTTGGGTGTTTACTTTTAGGAAGTTTTGAGGTGCAAAATTTTGTATTTTTGTAGGAGATAGGAGTAGGAGCATGGTTTGAATTAACAAATTGATTATTTCGCCACAAAATTACCTTTTTTACGTTGAACTATACGAATTTCAAAAAACTAATTTTAAAAAACGGACACACCATTTTTGGTAAGTCCGTTTTATTCCACTTTCACTTTATATTGAAAAGTGGTGAATTTGGAAAAATTATTTTTCTTGTTCCAACATAAGGGTTCTGGTTGGTTGATCGCAAACTTCGGTAGGTCCGTAGTATTGAATTGGCCCGGGATAAATATAAGTGGTTTTATCGTCAGCCCATTCTTCGCGAACGGCTTCGAAGTATTTAAAGGGTGCGCCATTCAAATGTACAAGTGCTTTTTGAATAACCGGTTTCATAGCTCCGTGACGTTTTTCCATATTCATCATGGTGGTAATCGGTACACCACCGGCAATCCAGTCTGCTGCGGGAGCAGTCAAGTTACGCACCGATGACATATAACCGGTTTTTCCTTCCGAAATCAAAATTGATGCCGTGTAACCAAGTGAGTAAGTGTAATCTGCATCGAAATTTGAAGGGATAGCACAGCGACCTTCGTAGCCAAAAAAGTGATTAATGGCTGAGAATTTGCCTTTATATTTTGATACTGCTTTTAATTGTGCCAATCGTTTAGCTACCATTTCGATCAATAGTTTTTCAGTTTCGATAAGTGAAACCTGTACGTTTCCGTGTGGGTCGCGGTCAAGAGTCAATTGTTTAGCAATACCCTTTGGCAAACTGCGATAAACCTGACAGCTGTTCGGAGTAAGCATACCTTTTACATATTCGCGTTTTTCATCATCGGTATTCAAAGCATTAAAATCATCATTGTGAGCCAAGAGGTCATTAAGTTCTGTAATCAAAGTTTTCATTGCGGGGATAAATTCAATTAATCCTTCAGGAATCAGGATGGTACCAAAGTTCAATCCATGTGTGGCCCTTTTTACTATTACTTTTACAATATCTTCTACTACATCGTTCAGAGTCATGTTTTTAGCTTCCACTTCTTCGGATACAATGCAAATATTTGGTTGGCTTTGCAATGCACATTCCAGCGTAATATGCGAAGCTGAACGACCCATAAGGCGAATAAAATGCCAATATTTTTTTGCAGAATTTGCATCTCGTTGAATATTTCCAATTAATTCGGAATATACTTTGCAGGCTGTGTCGAAACCAAAAGAAGTTTCAATCATTTCGTTTTTCAAATCACCATCAATGGTTTTTGGACATCCTATCACTTGAATCCCTTTGTTTTGTTGAAGATAATATTCTGCCAAAACACATGCATTGGTATTTGAATCATCACCACCAATCACCACAATTGCGTTAATACCTAATTTTTTGCAAATTTCAGCACCTTTTTCGTATTGCCATTCTTCTTCCAGTTTTGTTCGTCCCGAACCAATAATGTCGAAACCACCGGTATTTCTGTATTCGTCTACAGTTTCTTCTGTTAATTCAATATATTCATGATCTACCAAACCGCTGGGACCACCTAAAAATCCGTACAATTTATTGTTAGAATTTAACTTTTTTAATCCATCGAAAATGCCTGAAATAACGTTGTGACCGCCCGGAGCTTGTCCACCTGAAAGAATAACTCCTACACCAACAGCAGCATAGGCATCTTTTAAGCCAGCCTCGAAAGTAACTATTGGCATTCCGTAAGTGTTGGGGAACAATTTTTTAATATCGTCCTGATCGGCAACTGAATTTGTGGCAGCACCTTCTTTCAGCACAACATTAGATTGCAATGTAGCAGGTAATTTTGGTTGATAGCTTGCCCTTGCAATTTGTAAGGGGCTTTTAGTCATTGATTTCATACTTAAATATAATAGTTTGAATTTATATTGCAACTTTTTATTCTAATTGACCGCAAATTTAGCTATTTTTTTTTAAAACTGCAATATAAAACTTAAAATGTGTTTGTTGAATACTGAAATTTAATTTCACCCCTTTGTGGTACAAACTATCTGGCTGTAAATATGTGAATTATATAATAAAAACTTAAAATTGTATAACTTTAATCTTCAAAAGTTACTGACCTTTGTACTGTTTTGTAAAACATAAAAATCAAATTGAAAATAAAAGGATTTATATTATTACATTTAGTTTTCTAATGAGGACTCACATTTCGGTTTACGTTAGGAAAAAAAATGCAATTACTCCCATAATGTAGCATTTTCGACAATATTCTACAACAAAATAATTTAGTTTTTTAAAATCAATGTATTAAGCAGAACTATTGAACTACATAAAGCATATTACAAACCATTAAACACAAAAAAAAATGAAAACAATTAAATTTTATGCAATTATTACGGCACTCGTATTGTCTGTATCTTGTGTTGAGAATTCAGGAAAGTACAAGGCTGCCGTAGCGCAACGTGATTCACTTGTAATTGAAAAACAGGTTTTAGATTCCAATTACAATCAGACCATTACACTATTGAACGATATTGAAAACGGATTCGCAGTGATAAGTCAAAATGAAAGTCAGATGAAAGTTAACCTTAAAGGAGTAGAAGGATCAAAAACAGACAAAAGACAATTGATAGAAACTCAAATGATTGCGATAAAAGAAACTATGGAGCTAAACCGTGCAAAAATTGCAGAATTGCGGAAGCTGGAATCAAAAAAAAGAAAAGCCAACAGCATGTTGTCCCAAACAATAACACGTCTGCAAACCGAACTTGATGAAAAAGGTGTTCAGATTCTTTCTTTGCAGGCAGAACTTGATCAGAAAAATATCAAAATCAATGAACTGAACACAACTGTAAACGATCAGAGCCAAAATATTGCTAATCAGCAAAGTGTGATGGAACAGCAAAAAGTTACCATTAAGGGACAGGACGCTGATATGAAAAAGGTTTGGTACTCTGTAGCTACATCAGAAAAACTCAAAGAAACTAAGATTATTTCGACCAGCGGTATATTTCAATCCAGAAAGGCAATGGGTAACGAATTCGAAAATAATGCCATTACCCAGGTCGACATGAGAAACATATCGACAATACCTACCGATAGCAAAAGGATTAAAATCATATCATCACATCCACAAAGTAGTTATACTCTGGTAACAGGTGACGATAAGAAAATCACTATTAAAATTACCAATACTACAAAATTCTGGAGCGTATCAAGATATTTAGTTGTGCAAATATAGTTTTTTATTGAAATTTCTACGTTTAAGTAATTGGCAAAATATAATGTACCATTTAAAAAGATTTTTTTTAACGCAAAGATGCAAAGACACAAAGTCGCAACGAATATAAATTATTGTAAATCAAGTATTTTTTAGCGTCTTTGCGACTTAACGACTTAGCGTTCAAAATACGACATTATATTCGCACCATTACTTAGATAGATAACTTATCCTCTTTCGGAGCAGATAAAAAATCAATTGAACGAAAAGTTTATATTAACAATCTGAAACGGAAAATTTCCATCATCCAGGATGACGCCGCTTTTGTAACCATGTTGCAAAGGTGGTGTCTTCGTTATGGATTCAATTCTACCATTGTGAGGAATTTTAGAAAATTTTAGTAATAGCATTTTACTCTATTATTTCTACACCAAATCACAAAACATTGAAATTAATGACTAATTCTCAATTCATTATTGTGCTTTCAATAATTTTTACTACCTTTGCGCCCAAATTACAAACAACTATACGTTGTGAGTAAATGTCCGATTCACAATGCCTTAACATTGGCAACCCTGCTATTTTGGGTACACGTTTTCATTAACGAATGAAATTATCGCCGGATGACTACTCGAAACGTGTACTAAAAACAACAAAATGACATTTAGAGAATTAAATTTAAAGGACGAGATTCTATCGGCTATCGATGAACTCGGCTACGAGCAACCTATGCCCGTACAAGAAAAAGTTATCCCGTACATGTTGGTTCAAACTGCTGATTTAGTGGCACTTGCCCAAACCGGTACAGGAAAAACGGCAGCTTTTGGCTTGCCGGTGTTAAACATGATTGATGCCGATCGCAAACAAGTTCAGGCTTTGGTGCTGTCACCAACCCGTGAACTGTGTATTCAGATTGCAAATGACCTGAAAGGTTATTCTAAAAACATGCAAGGAATGCGTGTAGTACCGGTTTATGGTGGCGAAGATATTCGTACACAATTACGCCAGCTAGACACTCCTCCACAAATTATTGTAGCTACTCCGGGACGACTGATTGACCTGATTGAACGTGGAAAAATTAAATTGGGCGAAGTTGATTTTTTGGTACTCGATGAAGCCGACGAAATGCTGAACATGGGTTTTAAAGAAGATATTGAAACCATTTTGGAAAGTACTCCCGAAACACGTCGAACTTTGCTTTTCTCGGCTACCATGCCCAAAGAAATTGCAAATATTGCACGCCGTTATATGAAAAATTACGAAGAAATAACAGTCGGAACTAAAAATGCCGGAGCCGAAAATGTTGAACATATCTATTATGTGTCGCAAGCCAAGCAACGTTATTTGGTGCTGAAACGTATTGTGGATTTGAATCCCGATATTTACGGTATTGTATTTTGTCGTACCCGTATGGAAACCAAAGAAGTAGCCGATAAATTGATGCATGATGGATATAATGCGGATGCACTGCATGGCGACCTATCACAAGCACAACGGGATACGGTAATGCAAAAATTCCGTATTCGCAATCTTCAATTGTTAGTGGCTACCGATGTGGCTGCCCGTGGGTTGGATGTAAGTGATTTGACACATGTTATCAATTACAATTTACCCGATGATGTGGAAATTTATACGCATCGTAGTGGTCGTACCGGTCGTGCCAACAAAAAAGGGATAGCAGTTTCGATTATCCATTCTAAAGAGAGATTTAAGATAAAAGACATTGAACGCATGTTGCGCAAAAGCTTTATTCAGGAACAAATTCCAAATGGTTTGGAAGTCTGTAAAAAGCAATTGTTTCACCTGATTGATCGCATGGAAAATGTGGAAGTGAGCGAAGAACAGATTGAAACTTATATGCCGCAAATTATGAAGCAATTGGAATACCTCAGCAAAGAAGAATTGCTGAAACGATTTGTATCATTGGAATTTAATCGTTTTTTGAGTTATTATAAGAATACACAAGATTTAAACTTACCCGAACGAAACGAACGTGGCGAAAGAAACGAGAGAGGCGAAAGAGGAGAGCGTGGCGAACACAGAAACAAATCGGGTGGTCGTGTTCGGTTGAAAATGAACTTGGGCGAACGTGAAGGCATAGATCCAAAACGATTGCTGGGAATAATAAACGATGTAACCGGCGATAAATCCATCAACATTGGTTCAATCGAAGTCACCAATAAATTTACTTTCTTTGATGTTTTTGCCGATCAGTTGGATCAGGTGGTAAAAGCATTTGCCGACCAAACAGAAGTAATTGTTTCGGAAGCAAAAGGCAGCAAAGGATTTGAAGACAGGAAATCGGATTATCATCCCCGCAGCGGTGGCAGTGGCGGTGGTTCATCCCGTGGTGGTTCGGGTGGCGGTTATCGTGGTAACGACCGTGGCGAACGATCTGCACGACCTGCAACAACAAGTGTCGGTGGTGGCGAAAAACCCTGGCGCAATCGTGAATTAAGTGACCGTAGCAGTCGTCCATCGTCGGGTGGTTCGGATCGTAGAGGCTCAGGAGGAAGCGATCGTCGAAGTGGTAGTTCCAGTTCGGGCTCAGGATATAAAAAACGGTACTAGGTAGTTGACAGTTGAAAGTTAATAATTGATAGTTCCGATAATTCGGAATATCGATATACTCCATTGACAGTTTATATTGAAACGGATAATTCCAAAAGGAGTTATCCGTTTTTAATTTATTCAATCTGAATGATTATCTTTGTAAAAAATTGTCAAATCCTGATGGAAGAACCTGGACTTAACGAAGCAATAAAGCTCTACAATGAGCCAATGCATACTTGCGAACATATTTTGATCCAGACTATGGTTCGAATGTTTGGTTGCGGGCGTTCGATGAATGCACATATTGAGCGCAAGAAATCGAAATGTGATTATTTACTTGCCGATGCACCTACCGAAATTCAAATCGGGGAATTAACCCGCAAAGTGAATGAAATAATTGACAGTCATTTAACAGTTTACGAAGAATTGATTAGTAGGGAAAAAGCAAGTAAAATTGCAGATTTATCAAAACTTTCTGCCGAAACTTCAGAAACTTTACGCATTGTTCGTGTGGGTGATTATGATGTCTTTGCCTGTATTGGACAACATGTAGACAATACTTCCGAATGGGGACGATTTGAAATAATCAGTCACGATTTTGAGAACGAACGTTGGAGAGAACGGTTTAGATTGGTTTAACAGAAAATTACCCTCATCACTTCCCAAAGTGGAATTACATATTTATGAAAAAAAAAATAAAAGACAAAAAAATAAATTCAAAAGCTCCATTAAAAGGGTTATGGGCTAGAATATGGAAATTCATACGAAATTTTTTCCTTATCTTTTTTGTTTCCAGTATTGTTTGGGTGGTATTGGCACGTTTTATTCCTGTTTTTTTTACACCACTTATGTTAATTCGTTCAGTAGAATCGTTGGTGCAAGGTGAAATACCCAAAAACAGTAAGAGCTGGGTACCTATCGATGATATTTCGCAGAATATGGTTCAGGCGGTGGTAGCGTCCGAAGATAACTTATTTTTAACACATCATGGATTTTCGTTTGTCGATATTAATAAAGCAATCGTTCATAATTCGCAGGGCAAAAGAATCAGAGGAGGAAGCACCATCTCGCAGCAAGCTGCTAAAAATGTGTTTCTATGGCCTCAACGTTCCTATATTCGTAAAGGTTTGGAAGTTTATTTTACTGTGTTGATTGAGTTGTTTTGGTCAAAAGAGAGAATTATGGAAGTGTATCTAAATGTAATTGAAATGGGTGATGGTATTTACGGAGTCGAAGCCGCGTCGTTGGAGCACTTTGGGGTTCATTCAAATATATTAACCAAATCGCAAGCTGCTTTAATTGCTGCCTGTTTACCCAACCCAAGACGGTTTGATGCAGGAAATCCTTCGGGTTATATTTTGAAACGAAAAAATAAAATTGTGAGCTTGATGGGAAAAATTCAAAAAGTAGATTTTGATAATAAAGAGCAACCTATAACTAAAAAAAGGAAGAAAAAGTGAATCGTTTAATTGAATATATCGACTGGAAATTAATGGATTACAACCAAGCTTTGGCTGAACAAGAGTTATTGTTTAAAGATACTATTGAGCAAAAATTAAAAGGTAATATAACTCAAAATTACTTGGTTTTTTGCGAACATCCACACGTTTTTACTCTAGGAAAAAGTGGAGAACAACAAAATCTACTGCTCAATTATATCCAACTTCAAGCACACAATGCAACGTTTGTTTATACCAATCGCGGAGGCGATATTACCTATCACGGACCTGGTCAAATTGTTGGCTATCCAATTTTCGACCTTGCAAATTTCGAAATGGGCTTAAAACAATATATTCATACGCTGGAATTGGCAATTATCAATGTACTTGCTACTTATAACATAATTACTACTCGTTTGGATGGTGCTACCGGAGTTTGGCTTGATGTGGGTTTGCCTACTTGTCGAAAAATTTGCGCCATCGGGGTCAGAAGCTCTCATTTTGTTACTATGCATGGGTTTGCATTAAATGTGAATACCGATTTATCGTATTTCGGATATATCAATCCTTGCGGATTTGTTGATAAAGGAGTTACATCGATGGAAAAGGAATTAGGGAAAAAAGTAGATATGAATGAAATTAAAACACTTCTAAGAACCGAAATCGAGAAACTTTTTTATCTTAATTAACCAGTTAAATTGTATTTAAAATGAAAGATGATAATTTAACTAACCCATATTTATCACTTTTAGGACATCGAAAATTGATGCCCGAACAATTGGATTATAGCATTTTCGATCATCACAAAACCTTGTTGCAGAACTTGGCTGATCTGGGAAATAGTGGAATAAGTGTTTTCGATTTATACAAAAACGAGCACCTTTTTTATTCACCAAATTTCGGAACATCGTTGGGATACGATTTAGCCACGATGAAAGAAAAAGGACAGCATTTTTTCGATTCACGAATTCATCCCGATGATTTTGAAGAACTTACTCAAAACGGAATTTCGTTAATGAAACTTTTTATCGAATTTTCAGCCGATGAAAAAACGAATTTCAAGTTAGTCAATGAATATAAAATACGATACTTGAATCATAAATATGTTAGGGTAATCGAGCAACATCAAAACCTCGAATTGGACAAATTTGGAAATTGTTGGTTATCAATGAGTATCATCGATATTTCCCCAAATCAAGATGAAAGCAAAGGATTTAAGAGCCTGTTGATTAATTTTCGTATAGGTAAAATTCTACCGTTTAAAAGCGAGAAAAAATAATGAGAAATCAATTGGATTTGACTTTTCGAAACGCGAAATTCAAATTCTGAAAATGGTTAAAGACGGACTTTTAAACAAGGAAATATCATCGAATTTAAATATTAGTTTAAACACAGTCAATAACCACCGACAGCGAATTTTAGAAAAAATGGGAGCAAACAATTCAATGGAAGCAATAATTTATGCATCCAAACTTCGATTGTTATAGTCCCATAGTATACTGATAAATCAGTATTGAACTATATTTGATTTTAAAAGAATTTTGTACTTTCAATTAACAATCAAATTTATCAGAACTATGATACGATTTAAATTCACATTTTTTCTTTCTTTGTTAGTTTTTTCATCAGTATTTTCGCAGCAACCAACCCAAATTATTAGAGGATTAGTCATTGATAATGCATCAAACTCCCCGTTACCTTTTGTAAATATATTTTTAATGGACACCAATATTGGAACCACAACCGATAGTTTGGAAAATTTCGCACTCAACAATGTTATAGTGGGTAGGTAAAACTTGAGGATTTCAATGGATGGGTACGAATCAACAGTAATAAACGAACTTCAGGTCACTGCGGGAAATGAAGTTTTTCTAAATATTTCGTTAAGCGAAAATGTGAATACACTTGACGAAATTGTTGTAAAACAGATAATTAACAAGGAGAAAGCGTTAAATCCATTGGCTTCTGTAAGTGCAAGAATGCTTAGTGTGGAGGTAGCGAATCGATATGCAGGAGGTTTCGATGACCCTGACGGATTGGTTACCTCGTTTGCAGGAGTGGCGAGCAATGTAAGCAACAATGCCAACGTGGTTCGTGGTAATAATCCACAATCGTCTCAATGGAAAATGGAAGGTGTAGAGATTCAAAACCCAAACCATTTTGCCGATTTAAGTTCTTTTGGTGGTGGAGGATTGACTGCTTTGAGTAGGCAACTACTTACCAACTCCGATTTCTTTTCGCGATCTATGCCGGCTGAATATAGAAATGCACTATCAGGAGTTTTCGATATTTTTATGCGCAATGGAAACAACCAAAAGACTGAATATACATTTCAATTAGGGCTTACCGGTATCGATATTTCTTCCGAAGGACCTTTTAAAAAAGATAAACGCGCTTCTTTTTTGTTCAATTACCGATATTCCACCTTGGCTTTACTCGAGCCTCTTATGCCCGAAAATGCAGGAGGTACAACTTATCAAGACCTGTCGTTCAAATTAAATTTTCCAACAAAAAAAGTTGGAACGTTCACATTATGGGGAATTGGATTAATTGATAGATCGGGTTCCGAAGTTAAAACCAATCCTGCTGATTGGAAATACATTACGGATATTGAAAATCTGGTTGCTAAACAATATATGGGGGCAGTCGGAATGAGTCATAAAATCATTTTGAATAATAAGCAATTCGTAAAATCAACCTTAGCAACCACCATTAATGGTCTGAATTACACCACCGAAAGGTTGAACGCAAACTCGGTATTAGTCCCCAAAAATGCCATCGAAAATAAAAACTATAATTGCAAAATACAGGGTTGGGTCAAAATTATGGAATCAATTTTACTTTAGAAAAGTACATTTCAAATGGATATTATTATATGATTACAGCTTCATTATTTAATTCTAAATACAAAGGTGATGATAATGTTTGGCGAAATACAAGGTATAATCGGAACTTCACATTCAATTTTCTGATAGGTAAAGAGTGGCAAATCGGAAAAAACAAACAAAATGTAGTAGTTTTATTTGCAAAGGTTAGCTATCAAGGTGGAGATCATTATTCACCCATTAATTTTGCACAATCGATATTTAAACTCGAAGCAGTATTTGATAAAAAAATGCCTTTTCAAAACAGTTTAATCCTGCATTCACTACTCATTTAACAGCAAGTTATAAATTTAATAAACGAAAATCATCGAGCGAAATTGCATTCAAAGTTATCAATGCTACTATGTATAAGGAGTTTACCGGTTTTGAATATAATTTCCAGACAAACACAATTGACGAACGACTCGAAGCCCATTTTATACCAAACTAAGCTTTAAATTACAGTTTAAATAACTTAGAAATTTGATTTAGAGAGAGAGTTTTTTTATTTGCCATAGAAAATTGGCAATAAATAAGGCCGAGTTACCCATTTACGTTGCATGAAATCAAATTCCCTATCCTGTTTTACGCATGACAATTATTAACACTTATAACAATCAAATAATCAATTA
>JACDZH010000385.1 GCA_013426815.1 Paludibacter sp. | reverse complement strand
GCACGGTTCTGTGAGAGGTTTAGGGGTGAGATTCCCCTTTACCTACTCGATTTGTTGAAATTTAGTTTTTTGTGTCATCTTTTGTTTCTTCTATTTTTTTGTTTTCATACTTTTTTGCCAAACTTGTCACAATTTTCCAAATTCCAACTAAGGGAAACCACAAGAAAAGAATTTTCCATAGTATTCCAATTTGGTCAAAACCACTTCCAATGTATACAAGAACGAAACTAAATATCATACAATAGGCTGAACACGCCAATACCGCTACAATGTAAGAAGTTGCCTTACTCATATATTTTAAATTTTATAATAATTTTAAACCTTTCATGATTTCATCAGAAAATTGTAAATTGTTCCAATAATCGTTATTATCAAATACAAAAAAATAAAATTGCAGATAAATACCATTGTGTAAAAATCTATATGCAATTTGTTTTATATTAATGGTACGACCATGATAAGAGTTTCTAGTTGTTGAAACATTTTTGAGACATTTAACTTTGGTGTTATTGGCAATAGTCAAATACATTTTTTCGCAAGACTTCTCAATTTGTGAGTTAGGGACACTTTTATCAGCATCTAAAAAATTGGTAATAATATCTTTGTCCCAGATTGTTGTGAAACGTTCAAAACCATATTCCCATAAAGCAAGTGTAAGGGAATATTTCTTTGAATCTAAACTTAAAATCATATGTGGCGAATTATTGATTTTTTTAGACTCTAAATAAGAAGGATAAGCAAAAGAAAAATGCCCAACTTCTGATTTGAAAATTTTTGAGGTAGGATTTTGTGCTAATGAGATATTTGCAACCAAACAAGCTAATGCTGTAACTAATATTCTGTTCATATTATTTATTTTTAGAATTAAACTAAATGTATCAAGTATTTTGTCAACCATAAGTTGTAGAATTTTCGGGTTATTTATTAGTTGATTCTTGTTAAATAGCATATCCATTTTTTCTTAGTAATTCTACATACTCATTTGATAATATGCTGATATTCTTTATTGTCTCATAAATACTATGTGCGTCGTCGCCAACAAAAATCCTCCCGTCTGAATTCATCTGTTTGACAAAGTCGTGTGGAGTGAGTTCAAGTCTGTTCATAAATATTAACTTGACAAGGTCAAAATACTTCTCCTTGTTGAAATTCATACCTAAAACTACAAATTCAATGCAATCCTTTATGGACAAATATTCTGGACCATCAATACATAAAAATCTTTTTTCGCCTTCTTGATACCAGTCAATATGTTTCTTGTAAAAAATATGTCGATAATAAGTTTCAATAAAATTTCTTTCATCAGCGTTGTCTTTTATAGACTTGTCGTAGAGTAAATGGTCGTATTTTACTGATTCAAATTTATTAAATATACCAATAAGATTTTTATCGTTAATCTCTTTCAATTTCTTTTCGTCAATGACAATACAAGCTCCTGTATTATTGTCAGCATATTGAGCCCACATTCGAGGGTGATTGTAACCTGCTTCATGGAATACTTCATTATAAATGTAATTCTGAGAGAAGCTTATTAATTTACAATGTTCTTGAATATATTTTTTGATTCTTATGTGATTGAACGAATTAGACCAATTACAATTTATGTCAGTTTCATTTAAGTCATTTAAATTCGCAAATGTTGATAACTTAAGTGTCATATTTGATAAAATTTTCAATAATGAATCTGCAGTCGTAAAATGATAAATAAGATTATTATCTTTTGTGTAATTAAGGTCTGTTCTATACATTCTTGTTGTTTAATTATGTTTGTCAATCCCTCTGAAAAGTCAATAAATATGAAGGTCTTTATTTTTTTAGCCTTACCGCTAACGGTGGCGGTATAAAACGTAGCGGATTGCGTGGCTGTTAACCTATCTCCTGTGACGACCTTGCCAGCGGGAATTGACCCTGCAAATTGCACTAAAACCGCTATGTTTTATGACCGCGTGTTAGCTGCTGGTTGTGTGTCCTGCGTTGTCTCGGGGTACAAATATATAGATTATATTTTAACAG
>JACDZH010000040.1 GCA_013426815.1 Paludibacter sp. | reverse complement strand
ATATACACAAATTTTTAAACACTTTTGTGACTAAAAAAACACACTCTAATTAATTTTGACAATATTAGATTTAATTTCGATTGAAATACTATGTAGTTGTAATATAGCTACTTGAACTTTTTTAAGCTAAACCCCATACATAACCCTCTCTCCCTCCCGCAAACGGGAGGGAAAGGGATTTAAAGAGAAGTCTGAAAACAAATGCAATTGCATTTAAATTCATTTTAACTTTATAATAAACAATTTTAATTGGACATGCCAAATAATTTTATTCTCATTTTGCATACAAACGGATAACAATATTAATTACCAGGCAATATCAATTATTGATTTTCTGTTTTTTCAGAAACAGAAATTTAAAACCGAAAAAAGAATGGCAATAATAACTGTTTAAAGTTCAAAATTTCCTTTGAGAGATATTGAACCGTAGCTAATTTTTAATTTGTAAATACCGCTATCCCATCCATAAGTATCTAAAATGAATTGAGATTCAAAATTGGTATCAATGACATCTTGATAAACAATACCTCCGCTTAGGTCTTCTACAATTATTTTTGCTACTCCAACTGCAGAATTAAAGTTGACAAACATTTCGTAATCATTCAGCGAAACTCTTACAGCAACTTGCTGAGGAGCTCTTGAAGGACGGGGAGATTGTATTTTGTTTGGATCATTGTCGCTTTTAAGCGGCACATCGTTTGCATAAATACTTTGAACAGATAACATACAAACGAACAACATGAAAATGCTGATTAGCATAAAATTTAATTTCTTCATAAAATTGTTTTTTTTTTAAATGATACATAAAATTGTTTTCGAAAAGCAAAATTACCTTTCTTTGTGGTGCTAAGTTATAAATTGAATTTGTAACCTCCAAATTTTCGTCAAAAAAAAAACTGGACAAGGCATTTTTCAACCATCTGTATATCAGCCTTTTAACAATGTTAAAATAAAAATAAACTGGACAAGCGTTTTTTGGGGTAAAAAAAGAGGAGAAAATGGGGTTTTTGGGGGGATGCGAAATGGAGAAAAGGGGTTTTTGTGAAATTATTCCAAAGAAAAAAATTATAAAATCAAATTTCAGGGATGTAGCATTTTTTTCATTATTAATAGCACTAAGTGCTATAATAAAAAACAAAATATTTTTGCAAATTTTTATTTTGTTTTGAAATTATTTTATTTCTACCAAATCTTCGAGAAAAAGGTCTAATTCTTTGGCATTTTTCAGATTTAATTTTTGTATTAACCTTTGCTTTAATTTATACAAGCTGTCTAGTTTGTAGTCAAGCACCAAAAGAACATCGGGTGTTGGAACATCCAAAAGAAACAAACAACACAAGGTAATTTCTTTTTGGGTAATGTCAGGATAATTGCTTTCCAATTCATAAATCAAATTATTATATACATGATTTATCAATTTTGAAAATTCGTCCCAATTATTTAAATGTAGGCATTTATTGTAAACCTCTTTGTGTAATTCTTCACGTTCGGCAAGTGATATCTTTTTATAAATACTGTTTTGCTGCGCTTTGGTTTCACTAATCTTCTGAATTAAATTGGCTCTTAGTAAATATTGTTTTTCTTTCAGTTTTTGTTCTATCTGTACCAATTCTTCCTCATTAACTTTATTTCGGTTGCGCAATTTATAAAATATAAATAATGATATTATCAAAATAACAGGTATTATCCATGCCAGAATGATAAAATACTGTTTTGATTTACCTGCTTTTTGAGAAATTTGATGTATACCTTCCAACACCGAAATTTTAGTTTGTGATTCAATACTCCGAATCGAATCGGTACAGACTTGAAAACTGGTCATAAAATTTGCCATCGACTTGAAATCTCCTTTCATATATGATGTATTTGCCATAAGTCGATAACATTCACGCTGAATATAAATACTAGGTGCCTGTTTCAAAGCAATTGAAGCATAGTAATATACTGAATCGTATTGTTTAATCTCATAATACAAATCAGCCAATGTAAAACATCTAACAGAATAGTCACTTTCAAAATAGGGATAATATAAACTTTGTCGAAGGTAATATTGAGCAGAGTCGTATTGTTTAGCATAAAAAAAAATTGACCCTATATCCTGTAAAGCAGATCCCATTAATGTAGAATCTTTAGTTAATATCAAAGATTTACGATAATATTTATGTGCTGTTTTATAATCTCTGACAGAATTATATGTCCTGCCAATATCCAATAACCGATATCCAACATCAATAATTTTTCCGGCTTTATTAAAATTATCGGCCGCCAGTTTATATTTTTCTAGGGCGTCCTTATAATCTTCTTGAACAAAACAAATATCACCCATATCGCCATAAATTTTGCCCAATAAGTCATAATCCTTTTGGTCTTGTAAGTTATCAAGGGCTTTTAGATATAGTGCTGTTGCTTCTTCGTAATGTTGTGCATACTTAAACATCCTTGCTTTATAAAAACAACAAATGGCAAGATGTAGTTTGTCGTTTGTATTTTGATAATAATTTAAGGAGAAGTTAATAATTGAATCGGGTTTCAGAGGTAATTTGTGTTTGTCCAAAGCTTTAAATAAAAGTAAACCATATATTGCCTGATCGGCATCCGTAAAAGTTTGATTTGGGTGTACGTGTTGCAAAATATACAAAGCAGAATCGGGGTTGGTTTCTATTATCTGCTCAGCAATTTTCATTTCACTGGGTAATAAGGAACAACGTACAAGCAAAAAGCAAAAAAGTGGAATAAATAGGCGAAAAAAATACTTCATAATTCAGTCTATTTATTGAAAAGCTGATTCAAGGACAAAAGAAAAGCAAAATTACACATTAAAAATCGTTTAATAATCTAAAAAACAAACCATTTAATAAGAAAATGTAGCACTATTTAAAATTAAATTCCATAAGATAATACTATTCTACTTTTTGAAATACTTTCAAGCTATAGCTAAAGTAAATACACTCACTTTAATTCCATCAATCAAGAGCAAAGCTCGGATGCATGCTTCTAGTGTTGAACCTGTAGTGAGCACATCGTCGACCAACAAAACATGTTTGCCAATTAATTTTGTTTTATCGGTCAATCCAAATATTCCTTCGGTATTTTCATACCGCTCAAAAACCGACTTTTTGGTTTGTGTAGTATTTTCGTGCAATCGAATTAAACTAGTTGTATCTTGAGGTTTTCCAAGAATTTCTGAAAGTCCTCTTCCAATCCATTCGCTTTGGTTATAACCACGCTGACGGAATTTTTTAGGATGAAGCGGCACAGGAATAATCACATCTACAGTAGTAAAATCAGTTGAATCCAGCAAATCGGAAGCAGCATATTTTCCCAAAACAACTCCAACTTCTTTATTGCCTTTGTATTTTAAATTGTGAAGAATTTTTTGAAATGGCGAACCTTTTTGAAAAAAGAAGAGAGCAGTGCAACGAAATATTGGAACTTTACCCCAAAAACGTTTTTCAATTTGATTATCGGCTACGAGATGAAAATTTGTTTTTGGAATTTTATGTAGACAGGTAAGACATAATTGGTGCTCATTTTTTAGCAAATTTTCACCACATACCAAGCACAAATCGGGATACATAAGATTGATAAAATCAGCCAATGGATTGAATTTTTTCATAAGCTAATAATTACTGAACTGGAACTGGTAAAAGTAAAAAAATCTACAATATTGCCAGAATGAAATTCCAAACTTTCGGTATAAAAATCAACAAACCGATAATTGCAGATATTATAGAACTTATTAAAACTGCACCTGCAGCTATATCTTTGGCTCTTCCTGCCAATGGATGTTGTTGGGGCGAAACTAGATCAACAAAATTTTCGATAGCTGTATTCATCATCTCAGCTGTCAAAACTAAACCAAAACAAAGTAAACAAAACAACCATTCAGTGAGACTTATTTTGAAAAAAAAGCCACAAATAATGACCAATAATGTCACTACTAAATGTATTTTCATATTCATCTCTGAATCAAAAACCGTACGTATTCCTCGTCCTGCATATCCAAAACTCTTTATTCGTTTCTTCATAATTTTTGGTTTTAGTTTAATAGTAGTAAAATTGAAGTACAAATGTAAAAAAAAATCCGACAAACAGAATTGCTTGCCGGATTTGTAATGTTGAATGTATTATTACGATTTCACACGCTCAACATACGAACCGTTACGTGTGTCAACTTTTATTGTTTCGCCTTCGTTGATAAATAAAGGTACACGAACCGTGGCGCCACTTTCAACAGTTGCAGGTTTTGTTGCATTGGTAGCTGTATCACCTTTTAAGCCTGGTTCTGAGTATGTTATCAACAAGGCTACCTGAGCAGGAAGATCGACAAACAAAATGGTTTCAGATAGAGCATGAATAACTACTTCACAAATCATTCCTTCTTTTATAAAATCAACACCATTGATAATGTCTTTATTTACTGAAACTTGTTCGTAATCTTCGTTGTTCATAAAGTTATAACCAGCTTCATCTTTGTAGAGAAATTGATATTCACGTCGTTCGATGCGCACATCGTCAATCCGAATACCAGCATTAAAAGTTCTATCGATAGTACGTCCTGTTACCACGTTTTTTAATTTTGTACGCACAAAAGCCGGTCCTTTGCCCGGTTTTACATGAAGAAATTCGGTAATAACATAATACTGTCCGTCGATATCGAGACACAATCCGTTTTTAATATCTGCTGTAGTAGCCATTTTTGCAATTTACTATTTAATTATTTACAATTTAAAATTCAGTGAATGAGTTATTCTAATTAGATTACAAAAGTACAGTTTTTATTCTTATAATCAAAATTCATTGAATATCAATAAATTATAAAAGCTCCTGCATTTTGGGCAGAAGCTTTATACCGTGTTTTTATTTTTGATAATTTACCTTATTGTTCGTTTCGTTTCTGAACGTTGTAATAGATTTTCATTTGATTACCCAAAATCTTGGTAAAACCTTTTACATCATCTGCACTCCAGGCTCGGTTCACTTCTCCATATTCACCAAAATCGGTTTTCATTAAGTCAAACGTACTTTCTACGCCTACAAGTGTATAGCTATATGGGCGAAGTTTGACGATTACTGTTCCTGTCACATTTTGTTGCGAACTTTGGAGAAATTGTTCGATATCACGCATTACAGGTTCCAGATATTGTGCTTCATGGAGAAACATTCCATACCAATTTCCCAGTTGATCTTTCCAATATTGTTGCCATTTTGTAAGCGTATGTTTTTCAAGCATTTTGTGAGCATTAATAATTAACAATGGTGCTGCTGCCTCGAAACCGACACGCCCTTTAATGCCAATTATCGTATCGCCAATGTGCATATCTCGACCGATACCAAATTTTCCGGCAATGGTTTCTAACTGATTAATTAAATGTATTTTATCATTACTTTTTTGTCCATTTAATGCACAAATTTCACCGTTTTCAAATTCAATAATTACTGTTTCTTCGCCTTGTTTTTCGACCTGGCTTGGAAAAGCCGCTTCGGGCAAAGTTTGTTCCGATTTAAGTGTTTCTTTTCCACCAATGCTCGTTCCCCAAAGACCTTTGTTGATCGAGTACTCCAATTTTTTGAAATCGGCATCAAAACCTCGCTCTTTTAAATAATTGATTTCATAATCACGAGTCAGCCTCATGTCGCGGGTTGGTGTTAAAATCTTGATTTGAGGCGCCAAAATATCAAAAGTCAAATCGAAGCGAACCTGGTCATTGCCAGCACCGGTACTGCCATGTGCCACATAATCGGCACCAATTTCTTTGGCATAATTTATTATGGCAATTGCCTGAAATATCCGTTCGGAACTTACTGAAATAGGATAAGTTCCATTTCTCAGCACATTGCCGAAAACCATATACTTTATACTTTTTTCGTAGTATTCTTGCGTTACATCCAATGCTACATGACTTACCGCTCCGAGGCGAAAAGCCTTATCTTCAATTACTTTCAATTCTTCTGCGCTAAAACCACCCGTATTTGCCACCGCTGTATGCACTTCATACCCTTTTTCTTCGGATAAATATTTTGCGCAAAACGAAGTGTCTAACCCTCCGCTAAATGCTAAAACTACTTTTTCTTTCATTATGATTTTCTTATTCTCAGCCCTCCAAATCCCCCTAAGGAGGACTTTCAAGACTTTATATTTTACATAATTTATCCAATTCTACATACTCTTTTTTTAGGTTCCCATTCATTGGATTTAGGGAGCTTCATCTTTTGCCGGATCGTATAACATACCAGTACAAAGGCAATGTTTCCGCCCAGTACGCTGCAGTATATCGTAGTTTACACAACTTTGACAACCCTTCCAAAATGCTGCATCATCCGTAAGTTCAGAAAAAGTCACTGGTTTATAGCCCAACTCCGAATTTATTTTCATGACAGCCAAGCCGGTAGTTAAACCAAAAATTTTTGCATCGGGATAACGTTCTCTTGAAAGTTCGAAAGCTTTGCGCTTAATACGTTTAGCAAGTCCTTGTCCGCGGTATTTATCAACAACAATTAGTCCTGAATTAGCAACAAATTTCTTGTTACCCCATGATTCTACATAACAAAATCCTGCAAATTCAGTTCCATCTAAGGCGATTATTGCTTTTCCTTCTTTCATCTTTTGTTCAATATAATCTGGCGAGCGTCTGGCAATACCTGTTCCTCGAACTTTGGCTGCCGCTGATATTGTATCCAAAATTGTATCAACATATCTTAAAAATTGTTCGTCAGCAATTTGTACCGTTATTTCATCAACTGCATTTTCAGTATTCATATTTTATATCTAATGAGGTCATTTTTTTTTGCTATGAATTTTTTCATTGCAAGATATTCAACAGTCAATAATTTTTGTTCATACTTGTATTAAAAATTGACAATTTAATTTATTAGAGTTCTGGCTTTTTAATTTCTACATAAAAGCAAAAATTATTTTGTTTTATCGGCAAATGTAATATTCAACATCACCAATATGTCTTCCCTAGAAACTCCTTCGCGGGGAATAACCAAAATGGTATCATCGCCGGCAATAGTCCCCAGCACTTGTTCATTGGCTTTGTTATCAATATCCCAAGCAATGGCACTCGCATAACCCGGTTTGGTTTTAACTACTCCTAATTGCCCCGAAAATTCTAAACTCAGAACTGCTCCATGAGATAGCAAGTTACTGTATGTGCCCTCAATGGGTTGTGGCTTATTAACCGGAGGCAAAATGTATTTGTAAGCGCCATTGGATAAAGGAGTTTTTGAAACTTTTAGCAATTTTAAATCGCGAGACAACGTAGCTTGAGTCACTTCACACTGTTTTTCGCTCAATAGTTTTAGCAATTCCTCTTGACTTCCGACTAAGGTTGACCTTAGAATTTCTGAAATAATTATCAAACGATTTCTTTTGTTCTTCATAAATGCATATTTATTTAGATTTTCGGCAAATGTAATACATTTTTTGCATATATCAACGGGCTGCAATAGAAAATATTATAAATATACTGAATTAATTACTTTTTAGTTTAATTTTCATTTGTAACTGATTTTTTTGAATAAATTCTGAATATGTGTTTTATAGTAAAATATTAATTATTCCCTATAAATTATTCCTTAGTAAAAATGTATCTTTGCAAGTTCAGAAAATGCTATTTAAAATTGCTTATTTGCCGTTAAAAAATTCATATTAATTCGTTCATTTTCTGTAAATTGTAGTTTTCAAATTGCTCAATTTTAAATCAATATATGTTTAAACAAGGAAACATTATTATAAAAGGTGCCAGGGTACACAATTTAAAAAATATTGACATAGAAATTCCGCGCAATCAGTTGGTTGTAATTACTGGTTTGTCCGGTTCGGGAAAATCGTCTCTTGCATTTGATACACTTTATGCCGAAGGTCAGCGACGATATGTAGAAAGTTTATCATCGTATGCACGTCAATTTTTGGGAAGGATGAGCAAACCAGAAGTTGATTATATTAAGGGAATTCCACCTGCCATTGCCATCGAACAAAGAGTAAATACACGCAATCCACGATCAACTGTTGGCACATCAACAGAAATATATGAATATATAAAACTTCTTTTTGCCCGTATTGGAAAAACCTATTCACCCATTTCGGGTGATTTGGTACGCAAACACGAAGCCGATGATGTGATTGAGGCTGCAATGCAATTTGCTGATGATACAAAATTGATGATTCTTTCACCAATAATTCCAACTGATGAAAAAACACTACGGGAACAACTAAGAAGTCTTTCACTTCAGGGTTTTAGTAGGATTTTAGTAGAGGAACAAACTGTTCAGATTGATGATTTTTTAAAAAAAACATCATTTCAAGATAAAAGTACAATAGTATATTTACTTGTCGACCGTTTGGTGGTAGAACATACACAAACAGCCATTAACAGAATTACCGACTCAGTTGAAACTGCATTTTACGAAGGAAACGGAGCCTGCACTTTGAAAATTATTACTCCAAATGAAACCAAGTATCTTCCATTTTCTAAAAATTTTGAAGCCGATGGAATGAAATTTGAAATTCCTACGGTTCATACATTCAGTTTTAATAGTCCTATTGGTGCATGTCCAACCTGTGAAGGTTTCGGACGTGTGATTGGGATTGATGAAGATTTAGTTGTACCCAATAAAACATTGTCGATTTTCGATGATGCCGTTGTATGCTGGAAAGGTGAAGTAATGAGTGAATGGAAAAACCAACTGATTCATTCGGCTTCAAAATTCAACTTTCCAATTCATAAACCATATTACGAATTAACTGACCAACAAAGTAAGTTGCTTTGGTCGGGTAATAAAAACTTTGAGGGGCTGAATGCATTTTTCAAATTTCTGGAAGCTAATCAATATAAAATTCAATATCGTGTGATGTTGGCACGATATCGCGGAAAAACGATTTGCCCCGAATGTAATGGAAGTCGTTTAAAAAAAGAAGTATCGTATATTCGTATTGCCGGAAAATCAATTTCCGATTTGGTGTTGATGCCAATTACAGATTTGAAATATTTTTTCGATCATCTTCGTCTGGATGAACAAGATGCAGCTATTTCTCAACGTTTATTGCTAGAAATTGAGAACCGAACTCACTTTTTAGTTGATGTAGGATTAGGATATCTTACTATTAATCGTTTATCAAATTCACTTTCTGGTGGTGAAAGTCAGCGTATTAATCTTGCCACATCGCTGGGAAGCAGTTTGGTAGGTTCACTTTATATTTTGGACGAACCAAGTATCGGACTACATGCCCGCGACACACATTTACTAATCAAAGTATTGAAACAATTGCGTGATTTAGGCAATACGGTGGTGGTGGTAGAACATGATGAAGAAATTATGCGAGCATCAGATTACCTGATTGATATTGGACCAAATGCAGGTCGGCTTGGAGGAAAAGTCGTATATGAAGGAAATCCACAGCTTAGTATTAAAAAAGGATTGACAACCGATGTTGCATTAATAGAGTATTCATATACTTTAAGATATTTATTGGGATTAGAAAAAATTGCAGTTCCCACACTACGTCGAAAATGGAATAATTATATCGAAGTTATTGGTGCCCGTGAAAATAACCTGAAAGGAATTGATGTGAAATTCCCATTGAATGTGATGACAGTAGTAACCGGTGTGAGTGGTTCAGGGAAATCATCACTAGTTCGAAATGTATTTTATGCCGCATTAAAAAAACATTATGGTGGGGTTGCCGACCGGACTGGTCAGTTTGGGACACTCAAAGGTAGTATGTTACTAGCTAATGATATTGAATTTGTTGATCAAAATCCAATCGGTCGCTCGTCTAGGTCAAACCCTGTTACCTATATTAAGGCTTACGATGAAATTCGTAAACTTTTTGCCGATCAACAATTGTCGAAACAAATGAATTATTCAGCCTCCCATTTTTCGTTTAATACGGTGGGTGGACGCTGCGAAGAATGTCAGGGAGAAGGAACGGTAACCGTGGAAATGCAATTTATGGCCGATTTGGTGTTGGAGTGTGAACATTGCCATGGAAAACGGTTCAAACAAGATGTATTGGAAGTTCAATTTAAAGGAATAAACATATACGATTTGCTGGAAATGACAGTGAATCAAGCCATTGAATTTTTTACAGAACACACTGGCCATACCGAAAAGAAAATTGTGAAACGAATGAAACCGTTGCAAGATGTAGGTGTAGGTTATGTAAAATTGGGTCAATCATCGAGCACACTTTCAGGTGGTGAAAGCCAACGCGTAAAACTGGCATCGTTTCTTGCCAACGAAAAACCTGAACCCACCATTTTTGTTTTCGACGAACCAACTACCGGTTTGCATTTTCATGATATTAAAACACTGATGAAAGCATTCGATGCATTGATAACCAAAGGTCACACTGTAATTATAATTGAACACAACCTGGAAGTTATTAAATGTGCCGACCATATTATCGATATTGGTCCCGAAGGTGGCGAAAAAGGTGGAAATCTCGTATTTGAAGGAACTCCGGAAGATATTTTGAAATGCAATGCATCATTTACAGGAAAGTTTTTAAAAGAGAAAATGGGATGAATTGAAAACAGTGAACTAAACTTAAAAATGATACCCCAAAAAACTCGATTGTAGTTAAAGTTTTTGGGGCACATAATCAAACATAAATTTATTGTTTTACATCCAAATAGCTTTTCAGTGCTACTACGTAGTCTTCAAAAGCTGCTACTCCCGCTTGTGTCATTTTACATACTGTGCGAGTCCGTTTTCCCAAAAATCCCTTGTTTACTTCAATATAACCTGCCTCGCTGAGTTTCTCAATCTGAACACTTATATTGCCGGCAGTTGCACCTGTTTTTTCGCGAATAAACACAAAATCAGCCTCTTCAACGGAAATGAGAATAGACATGATACCCAACCGAAGTTCAGAATGAAGTAGCGGATTGAGTTCTTTAAACATGATTTCTCCTCCTTTGATAATTCAGTATGTGACCGGGAATGACCATCATAATTAGGAAAATAAATCCAAAAACTACAATTTGAATATTATCATGAATTATGTAAGGAATAACACAACTTGCCATCCCAATAAAACCACTTACAATGACAGGTTTGAATTTGATAACAAGCCCTGTTAAAGCAGTTCCAATTCCCATAAGTAAAATCATCATAGGTAGTACCGGTATTCGTACAAAAAAAGCGGAAAACGAGGTAAAAAATGCAGCAATTCCCATTACCGTCCAGATATTGGCAATAACCCGATCGATATAATTTTTACTATGTTTTTGTTTCGTCTTTTGTGAAACAAACATTCCCATAGCTCCAATAACCGGAATACCAAACCACAACCAGTTATATTGCGGATTTCCGGTTTTGTTCAGAAAATAATACACAGCCATTGAGACAAAAAATGTAGTATAACCCCAAATCAGAAATGGTAAGCCACTTCCATCTTCTAATCTTTGCTTGGTATTTCGTATCATTTGCGAAATTAGTTCCAGGCTTTCTTGTTCGTTTAAATTTTTCTCTTCCATAATAAATTAGTTTTAAATAAATTTTATCGTAAATCAGTAAATCGGTTGCAAATATAATACGGTTTACAATATAAACTATAAATATTCTATTGATTTTAACATCATTTATAACTTTTCAGTTAGAGTACCTCTTCATGTGCACCTCTTCAATCTAAAAAAAATGAATTTCAAATTATTCGCTAGTTCAGCTATTGCATCAAATTGAATGGTTTAAAGTATAGTAAATCAGTGATTTAAAATAATATTTTACCAAGTCAAATCCTATATTATATAACATTTGTAATTGATAAAAAAAACATAAATACAAATTTAAGTTTAGCAGAACATAATCAAAAGAGTTTGTTTTGATTTAAGTGCTATTGCTTTAGTTTTTAGACCTCTCCCAAAATCTTTCCCTCCCGCATACCGGACAAGTACGCTAGGTACTTTGCAGACTGCAAATAATGAGCAACATCTATTAATTCACTTCCCTATCCCTTTCCGTTTACTTGTCCCGATTTATCGAGAAAGAAAAAGTTGGGGATAGGGGGGGGGCATGCTTAAAAAGATCAAGTAGTTTAATTACAAGCTTATAGCATTATTATTGAAATAAAAGCTATTTTTCAAACATATCTGAGACCCGTTTGCGATATAATGTATTGGTATAATGCAAATTAATACGAAGATTAAAGTCAACGCAAATCTAAACTACAGCCAATTGTTTTTGTAAACAATTGAAATTAAATACACTAATTTTTGAATAAACTACTATTAATGTTTTTAGTTCGACTGATGTTATATTTTATAAAAAAATGTATGCGATAATTGCATTTTTGTTAGCGCAATTTTTTGTACATTTGCAGTCAAAAATTCAGCAGATGCAATCAAGAAGACAAAATCTGAAATTAATATCTATAAAGACTCAATATCAATTAATTACTATTTATAAATAAAATTATCATAAATTCATTTTGTTATGAACAATTCCATTTTTGACAGATTCGTTCCTAATGAACCCAAGTTTTTTCCAATTTTGAAAGAAATGGCAGATGTCATTTTGGTTGCCTCCGATTTAATTATCGAATGTGTACAAAAGTCGGATCTTGAATCTGCCATTGAATTTTATAAAAAGATCAAAGAACAAGAGAAAAAGGGAGATGCACTTTCTGTAAAGATATTTGATGAGTTAAATACTACTTTTATTACTCCTTTCGACCGCGAGGACATTCACCATTTAGCCGACAGATTAGATGATGTTACTGATTATATTAACAGTTGTGCTAAACGTATTGTACTTTACAATCCAAAGCAAATGCCCGAAAAAGCAGTAGACCTTGCACGTCTGATTAAAGAAGGTGCAGTTTGTATTGGCAAAGCCGTGGATGAACTGGATGTTATGAAAAAAAATTCCAAAAAAATCAAAGAGTATTGTGTTGAATTACATGCTATCGAAAACATGGCAGACGATGTTTACGAAAATTTTTTGATTGAATTGTTTGCAAAAGAGAAAGATGCGGTAGAAATTATAAAACTCAAGGAAATTATGTACGAGCTTGAAAAAGCTACCGATGCCGCCGAATACGTTGGTAAAATTATCAAAACTATCATTGTTAAGTATGCGTAACAATTAATTAATTAATTAATTATTAATTCTGCAAAATTAATAATTTGGTTCACAGTTTCAATTATGAATTAATCAAGAATTGAAACCCAATAAGTTGAATTCAATTACTTAACATTAAAATAAAAATGACTTCATTAACTCTTTTAATAACAATAATTGTACTTGCGTTGGTATTTGATTATATCAACGGATTTCATGATGCTGCTAACTCCATTGCAACTATTGTTTCCACCAAAGTACTTACACCATTCAGAGCCGTATTGTGGGCTGCATTTTTCAATTTTGTGGCTTTTTTTATTGCCAAATATTTCAGTGGATTTGGTATTGCTAATACAGTTTCTAAAACCGTTTTGGAACAATACATTACATTGCCAATTATTTTCTCCGGCATTGTTGCTGCAATAATGTGGAATTTGGCTACATGGTGGTTTGGAATTCCATCTTCTTCATCGCACACATTGATTGGTGGATTTGCCGGTGCTGCTATTATGAGTAGTGGATTTGGATCGATAAAAGCAGAGATTATTTTAAAAATTGCATCCTTTATAGTTCTTGCACCACTTATTGGGATGACAATTTCATCTCTGCTTACAATTCTAATTTTATACATGTTCAAAAAGGTAAATCCACACAAAGCTAATCTTTGGTTTAAACGGTTACAGTTGGTATCCTCAGGTTTATTCAGTATTGGACATGGGTTAAATGACTCTCAAAAAGTAATGGGAATTATTGCTGCTGCCCTTTATGCTGCTTATACAAAAAATCATCTTGATATGGGAATTCATGACATAAAAGATATTCCCGATTGGGTTGCATTTGCATGTTTTGGTGCTATTTCGCTAGGTACATTGTCTGGTGGTTGGAGAATAATCAAAACTATGGGCTCTCGTATCACTAAGGTAACTCCTTTAGAGGGTGTAGCTGCAGAAACTGCCGGAGCTTTTACATTATACCTGACTGAAATTCTTAAAATCCCAGTTAGTACCACACATACTATAACGGGTGCAATTATTGGAGTTGGAGCGGTAAAAAGACTCTCGGCTGTGCGCTGGGGTGTAACTCGAAGTCTTATGACAGCATGGATTTTAACTATTCCTGTCAGCGCTGCATTGGCTGCTGTGATTTATCTGATGGTTGGTGGCATCCTTTAGAAAAATGTAAGAATATATTTTTTTCATGTTTCATTCTTAATTAAAAGCTGCAAACCTTTCGGATTGTAGCTTTTTATAGAAATATAAGTCTTGTTTTTCAGAAAAATAATAATGATTCAATATTCTTATGAAGAATTAAAATGGAATTTTACCAAGATTCATTTTTCTGATCGTTTCTTTAGGAAATTATTTTTTAGAACCATTTACGATGGAAGTATAAGATACATTGAATTTAATTCCATTTTTGTAATTAAAACATTAACAGGCATATTGTTACTACAAATATTTAATTTTTTCACAAATAGAGGAATAAAGTATGAAATTTCTGGCTAATATTGTTTGGCTTGTTTTTGGCGGAATTATTATTTCGGTCGAATACCTTGTATTTAGCACTCTTTTGATAGTAACTATTATTGGAATTCCATTTGGACTTCAAACATTGAAACTGGCAGTGCTTGCATTGTGGCCTTTTGGCAGCGAGATTCGTGAGATTAAGGATAATTCCGGCTGTCTGTCAATGTTTATGAACATAATTTGGGTATTCATAGGCGGTATTTGGATTGCATTGACACATCTGGTTTTCGGAGTTTTGTTTGCTATTACCATTATTGGTATTCCTTTTGGCATGCAACATTTTAAACTGGCCGGACTAGCATTGATGCCTTTTGGAAAAGAGATTGTGTAAATCAAATTTCACTTCATAGTTAATTTTAAAAAGCTTACAGACAAAATATAAAACGCTCCAAGTATCCAAAATTCTTCGGAGCGTTTCTGTATAGATTTATTTATCAGCAAATTACACTACCTTATAAACATCTACGTTTTCGACATCGAATGTTTTGATAAATGCAGCATGCCGACGAACTTCCACTTCACCATAATTGAGATACACCTCGGCTGATTTGCGGAACAAATCTTCGGTATCGCGCGAAGCATCAATAATCAACAAGTAAATCATAATGATATGACCTGCCATTTCGACCAAACGACGAGCCTGGAAATCTAAATATTCCTGATTTTTTGCTTCTATTACGCGGGTTACTGCATTAGCATATAAATTGGTCATAATCTGCAAGCGTTTACGGAACGAAGTAAACTCAGGATTTATCGGTTGCGCTTCGTAGTCACGAATTTGTTTTAGATAATTTCCGGTAGTTACGTGGCGGATTGCAGCTACAACCTGCAATTGTGAAGTTCCTTCGTAAATGGTCATAATACGAGCATCGCGATACAAACGTTCGCAGGCATAATCTTTCATAAAACCTGATCCACCATGAACCTGAATGCAATCGTAAGCATTTTGGTTGGCATATTCGCTGGTGAACATTTTAAGCATTGGAGTTAAAGCATCTGCAAGTTTTGAATATTCTTTGTATTCTGCTTTTTCGTCGGCTTCCAGTTTGCGTTCAGTTTCAATGGCTTCGTAAGCTTTGTAAATATCAACAAACCGTGTGGTTTCATAAAGTAAAGCTCGTGAAGCATCCAACTTGGCTTTAATAATGGAAACCATTTCGTAAACAGCAGGAAATTCGATAATGGCTTTTCCAAACTGACGACGGTCTTTGGCGTAAGCCAATGCTTCGTAGTAAGCAGCTGCCGACAATCCAACTGACTGAGCACCAATTCCTAAACGAGCACCATTCATCAACGACATTACATATTTAATCAGACCCATACGGCGTGTTCCAACCAATTTAGCAGGAGTATTGTTGAATACCAATTCGCAAGTTGGTGATCCTTTAATACCCAGTTTGTTTTCGATACGACGAACCAAAACTGTATGATCATGTTTGTTGTCAGCTACAAAGTACGACAAACCTCGACCATCGCTTGTTCCTTCTTCCGATCGCGCCAACACCAATTTAATTTGAGCATCGCCATTTGTAATAAACCGTTTTACACCGTTTAGATACCAGATACCATCAAATTCGTTGTATGTAGCTTTCAGTTGTACGGCTTGCAAATCGGAACCTGCATCGGGTTCAGTCAAGTCCATTGAACAGGTATAACCTTCGCACACACGAGGTAAATATTCAGCTTTAATTTCTTCAGAAGCAAATTCCGAAATTGTTTCCGCACAATCTTGTAATCCCCAAATATTGGCAAAACCGGCATCAGCACGCGATACTATTTCGCCTGACATAACATAAGCCACCATTGGGAAGTTTAAACCACCGTATTGACGTGGCAAAGTGATTCCGTAAACGCCGGCTTGTACCAAAGCATCCAGATTTTCTTGTGTTCCTCGAGCATAAACTACACGACTGTTTTCAACTTGTGGACCATCGTGATCTACACTTTCGGCATTTGGAGCAATGATATCGGCTGAAATTTCACCGATAATTTCGAGTACTTTTTCAAAGTTTTCAACTGCATCTTCAAAATCGCGGGATGCATAATCAAATTTATCTTTTTCAGCAAAATTGCGCTCCTTGAGGGCAACTATTTTTTGCATTAACGGATGCGAAAGCTGAAATTTTATGGCAGGATTGTCATTATAAAAGTTCATATTTTTTGTTTTTTTTGAAGTTTAAGAAGATAATGAATTTTAAGAAGTTATTATTTTGTTGAAAGAGGGTGAATTTCAGTTTCAATTTTGTAGCAATATGCATTTAAAGATTTGCTGGCTTCATCAATATTTCTTGTCAAACTTTGCTCTTCTTCAAGATTTATATAGCTCAGATCCTTTGAAAGTAAAAATATAATATCTTGATTCTTCAAGGCTTGCTTGGGCAAAATTGAAGAACCGAAGTTTTTCTTGCTTTCCTTTTCGTTTGTAAACTTATGCTTCATTTGCAGGTATTGAAATGGCAGCTCTCCGAAATTGTGAGGTTAATCCAAAGAGTTCTTGCTTTGGGAAATGTTCAGTAACTTTATATACGTCAAGGACAAATTTATGTGCTTTTTGCCACATTGTAAGTTCTTTAAACGTTTTAGTTTTTTGTATTTCATCCATTCTAACTTCTTATTTTCCAAGTATCTTCGTTTACCTTCAATATTATCTTCAAATATCTTCGTTTATCTTCTATTGTATCTTCGTTTATCTTCTATTTACTGTTTTTCTTATAATATTTAATCATTTTTGGAATTACATCTTCCACAGTTCCGGTAATCACATAATCGGCAATTTGATTGATGGGTGCTTTAGGATCGCTATTGATAGCAATAATAATGGCACTTTCCTGCATGCCCGCAATATGCTGAATTTGCCCGGAAATACCACAGGCAATATATAATTTTGGACGAACAGTTGTTCCGGTCTGACCGATTTGACGCTCATGTTCTGAGAAACCGGCATCAACAGCAGCACGTGAAGCACCTACTTCGCCACCAAGTGTTGCAGCCAGTTCGTACAACAGTTTGAAATTGTCGGCACTTCCTACACCATATCCACCCGAAACAATAATGGGTGAACCTTTAATGTTCAGTTTGGATTTTTCCATGTGACGTTCAATGACTTCAACAACAAAATCGGTATCGGCAACATATTTAGAAACTTCCAGTTTATTGGTTTTTCCAACGAATTTTGCGTCTTTAATTTCTTTTTTCATTACGCCTTCACGTACAGTTGCCATTTGTGGACGACAATTGGGGTTTACAATGGTTGCAACAATATTACCACCAAATGCAGGACGAATTTGATAAAGTAAGTTTTCGTAGACTTTACCGGCTTTTTTATCTTCGTAAGTTCCAATTTCCAACGAAGTACAATCTGCTGTCAGACCGCTAAACAACGCTGACGAAACGCGTGGACCCAGATCGCGACCAATAGAAGTAGCTCCCATTAAGGCAATTTGAGGTTTTTCTTCTGTAAAAAGTTTCACCAGCAGTGAAGTATGTGGTAAAGAAGTGTAAGGGTAAAGACGTTTATCGTCAGCTAAGTGAAGCACATCAACTCCGTAAGGAAAGACTTGTTCACCAATGCTGTCGAGTTTATATCCTGCAGCTACAGCTTCTAATTTACATTTCAATTGTTTGGCTAAGCTGCGTCCTTTGGTAAGCAGTTCAAGACTGACATCACCAACAATGCCATCTTCAATTTCGAGGTATACAAATATATTGTTCATGGTAATTATCCTATCGTGTGGTTAGCAATTAATTCTTTCATCAAATCTTCCATTTCGGTATCGCTTGCCGATAGACATTTACTTTCTTTTGCAATAAATACTACGTTTTCGATTTGTTTTACCTTGGTAGGTGATCCGGTAAGACCGAGCCATTGCGGATCATGTTCAATATCGCTAACACCCCATTCTGTAATGTTCAGGTAAGGATGAGCATCGTATAAATTAGTATAATCAGAGCCAGCATCTTGCTTTTCGGAAGGTGTTGCAGCGTGTTTATATTTTAGTGTTAATTTTGCATGACGTGTGCGGCAATTGGATGCCGAACCGTCAACTGTTACCAACATTGGAAGTGGTCCTCTTACAACTTCCACACCACGTTCGAGACGGCGTTTAACGGTAATTTTATTTTCCGAAACATCTAAAATTTCTTCTGCATAAGTAATTTGTGGCAAACCAAGTTTTTCGGCTACCTGTGGTCCAACCTGGGCTGTATCACCATCGATGGCTTGACGACCACAAAGAATTAAATCCACTTTGCCAATTCGGCGAATAGCAGCAGCAAGCGCATACGAAGTGGCTAAAGTGTCTGAACCGGCAAATTCGCGTCCACTCAACAGATAACCGCCATCGGCTCCACGATACATACTTTCTCGAATAATTTCGGCTGCGCGAGCAGGTCCCATGGTAAGGATATCAACTGTAGCACCTTCAATTTTACTTTTCAAGCGAAGTGCTTGTTCCAACGCATTCAAATCCTCGGGGTTATATATGGCCGAAAGTGCAGCACGGTTAACCGTTCCATCAGCTTTCATGGCATCCTTGCCCACATTGCGTGTGTCGGGTACTTGCTTAGCAAGAACAACAATTTTAAAACTCATTTCTAATCAATTATAGTTAATATTTATATCTTATTATTTCAGATTTATCTTTATTAAATAGAAGTTTAAAACTTTTCTGAATTTTAAAACCACCAGAAATATACTCAGAAAAAGCACGCAAAAGTAGCAATAAAAAATTAAGTGGCAATTGTTTATTGCACTTAATTTGAAAAATGTGCTTAAAAAATGACAAGTGGGTATAAAAAAAACGTGAGACTTTTCACAAGGTCTCACGTCTAAATAGGTATTAGTTTTTTTAAGGTATAAAAAAGATTGTGTTGTTTAGTTAACGGGTGCAAAGTAAGTTGTAAAATTCAGTTGTTACAAGTCGAAAAATATGTTTTACAACCTGTTTTTGCAACTTTACTTACATTTTGACCAAAATTTATTTTGTAGAAATATTACTATAATGCAATTAATCAGTTTTTTATAAATATTTTCAGAAAAAACATCGAAAAAATTATTTTTCAAATGCAATAAATTTAAATTTGCCAAAAAATACCATTCACAAATGCAACATTATGTACTTACTTCCTAATAATGTTTGATTAATCCTAAATAATTGGGTTATTTCAGACAGTTGTAAAAAACAATAGAATGAATTATCTTTGTAATTACTTTTCCGATTTAAATGATAAGCATGAAAAAGAATGTGATTTTAATATCTCTCATGATTCCTATGGTGTTAATGGCACAAAACTTCCAAGTTCATTATGATTTCGGGAAAAACCGCCATTATATCACTTCAACTTTCGAAATGTTTAAACCAGACAAATGGGGAAACACATTTTTTTTTGTAGATTATGACTACAATCTGGACACTGATAAAAATGTAGGTATGTCGTATTTGGAAATTGCTCGTTGTCTGTCGTTGGGTAAAGATAGTCCCCTGAGTGCTCATATAGAATATAATAGTGGTTTATTTGGAACACCCGATAGTGCCGTTCACCCAATTAATAATGCATTTTTAGCCGGACTGGATTACGGTTGGCACAACAATGACTTTAGCAAAACGGCTAATCTCAAAGTATTGTATAAGAATGTAGTAGGGAAAAACCCAATATCGTTTCAAATTACTTTAGTCTGGGATTTGAATTTTTATAACCGAAAACTCACCTTATCAGGTTTTGCTGATTTCTGGCGGGAAGATAACCAATATTTTGATGCACAAGGAAATGAAATTGTAAATGGTAATACCCAATTTGTATTTATGACAGAACCACAAATATTGTATAATTTCACACCAAATATGTCAGTCGGAACTGAAGTTGAATTATCTCGTAACTTTGGAGTAACTTCAGGCTGGAAACTTTGTCCTACACTAGCTGCAAAATGGAATTTCTAAAACTATTTAAATAATAAAAAGGTTATGTACACAAACTTAAGACATGTTTTTCAATCTTTAGCTCCGATTACAGAAAATGATTGGACAGAATTTGAACCTTTGTTGAAAACATAAGAGTACAAAAAAAACGACTACTATTTATTTGCCGGCGAAACTGAAAAACAAATCGGGTTTATTGTTTCGGGTAGTTTTAAATGGTATTATATCAATGAAAAAGGAGAAGAGTTAAATTATCATTTTTTTTTGAACAACAATTTCATTGTCGACTATTTAAGTTTCATTCAACAATCGCCCAGCCAAATGTATATACAAGCCATGGAGGATTCATGTGTAATACTTTTACCGAAACGTGAAATTATTCTCGATTCTTACTCCAAATCGCATAACTGGCAACACTTTGGACGTGTTATTTCCGAAACAGTTTATGCCGAAACTGCCAATCGGGTGCACGATTTTTTATTTAGAAGTGCCGAAGAGCGGTATAAAAACTTGCTAAAACAACATCCTGATATATTTCAACGTGTATCACTCTTTAATATCTCCTCCTATTTGGGCATTCAGGGCCCATCATTAAGTCGCATTCGCAAAAGAATTTCAAGGCAATAACCGCTTTTTAACCCAGGTTAAAGTTTATCACTTTTTTTGTAACTACTCAGCACCCCTAGAAAAGGATCAATCGTTATTTGCCACG
>JACDZH010000039.1 GCA_013426815.1 Paludibacter sp. | reverse complement strand
ATTCATAAAATATTCTGTATCATCAACTTAGGGGTGCTGAGTAGTTACGAACTTTTCTGTTTCTTGCGGAAAGTGTGAGATTCGAACTCACGGTACAGTTGCCCGTACAACGGTTTTCGAGACCATCCCGATCGACCACTCCGGCAACTTTCCTGTTGGAATGAACGTGTCACAAAAGTACTATAATATTTTAATGCCTAAGGTAAGTTCTCAAAAATAATTTGATTTATCTGAATGCAAATTTAAAACTGATTTACAGAAAAAACAGGCTGGCACCGGCAATACTAATAATTGCACCGATTACTTGTTGGGGCGTGATTTTTTCTTTAAACATAATGGCAGAAGGCACAATAATAAAAATCGGAACCAATCCCATCAACGTAGATGCAATTCCAGTTTTGGTTTGTTGAATGGCAAAAAGTCCCAACGCCACGCCTACAAACGGTCCAAAAAATGCACCAATTGTTACTGATTTCATGGCACTTGTGTGCGTAAATGCCTGTCCTAATTTATTCCAACGCCGAAGTACAGATATCAAAATTGCAAAACTGAGCAAACCAAACAATGCACGAATTTGTGTAGAAGCTACCGGATCATAGTCTCCCATGCCTTTCTTGCTGAGAATCAATCCGACAGCTTGTCCCATAGCACCGCCAAATGCCAGCAGAAAACCTTTGAACGGAATATTCAGCTCCATTTTTCGGTTGGAAATTGCCAGCACAATTCCCGAAACACTAACAATAATGGCTATGATATTTTTTGCTGAAAGAATTTCGTCCAGAAAAAACCATCCGATAATGGCTGTAAGCATAGGAGCAAGGCTCATAATCAGTGCTGCTGTTCTTGATCCAATAACCATATACGACTGAAATAGCAGCATATCGCCGATAAAGAAACCGATAAAGCCCGACAATCCCAACCAAAACCATTGATAGGTTGTGGCATCAATGGGGAAAAATAATCCCCGTGAAAAAAAAGTAGTTATACCCAAAAAACCAATTGCAAAAAGTAATCGAATAAAATTAACGGATAATGAACCAATTTTATGTCCTGCTTTTTCGAAAAACAAAGCACTCATGGTCCAGCAAATGGAAACACCTAAGCCGGCAAACTCGCCGATATGTGATTGAAACATTCCTTAATTTACAATTTAACTAAATACTATTTACAATTCAGGTTATCTGAATCTGAGTGCAAAGATACAGGAAGAAATTCATAAATCTGAATCGAAACCTGAAATTTTACATTCTGTTGGCTTATAGCAAGTTGTATAAAAAATTGAATACTATTGCGATGAAATACAATAATTTAGCTACCTTTGCACATCAAATTGGAAGTGAGATTATTAATTCTTAAATCTTCACGTTTAATGATTTACCATGCCAAAAGAAGATTATTTATTGAAATATTTGGAGAAACTCAGTAGGGTAATTGCTGCAATGCTTGGATTTCGCGACAAAGGTTTTCCTAAAGATGGACTCCGTTTGGCAGATGAAACTTTAAAGGAACTGTTGGATGTAAATATTGAAGAATTATCGATTATGCCGGTAGCATTATTTATTGAAAACATTCGAAATGAGGGTTATAATCCGTCATATCTGGAAGTAATTGCACAATTGACACACGAAACAGCCAACTCCTATTTTGCTCAGGGTAAAATTGAGAATGCCAATAGTTTTTATGCTAAAACATTGCAGTTGTATTACTTACTGAACGAAAAAGATAAAACATTCTCCTTTGAACGGGAAATGATTATAGCAGAACTTTTGCAATTAACCGAAAAATAATAATTTTGCGAAGCAAAATAAATATTATGATAAATTACAATAACAATAAACAGCGTCCCGAAAAGGACATGATTTTTGGTATTCGTGCAGTAATTGAAGCCATACAAGCCGGAAAGGAAATTGATAAAATTCTGATGCGCCGTGATATGACAAGCGAATTGGCTCGTGAGCTTTTCACTTCGCTTAATAGCTTGCAAGTACCAATTCAGAAAGTGCCCATAGAAAAACTGAATAAAATCACAACCAAAAATCATCAGGGCGTTGTGGCATTTATTTCTGCTGTAACATACCAACGTATCGAAGACATAATTCCAACTATTTATGAAGAAGGACGAATGCCATTTATTGTGGTGCTAGATGGCGTAACCGATGTTCGTAATTTTGGTGCCATTGCACGTACCTGCGAATGTGCCGGTGTTGATGCCATCGTTATTCCAACCAAAGGTGGTGCTGCCATCAATGCCGACGCGGTGAAAACTTCAGCAGGTGCTTTGCTTTCAATTCCTGTTTGTCGCGAAGGAAGTTTGACAAATGCACTCAAATTTTTGGTGTCATCAGGAATAAAATTGGTTGTTGCTACCGAAAAAGCTACAAAAAATTATACTCAGGCCAGTTTAACTGAGCCGATTGCAATCATAATGGGAGCGGAGGATGAAGGTGTTGCACCAGAGCATTTACGTATTTGCGACGAAATGGTAAGTATTCCAGTGTTGGGAAGCATCGATTCGTTGAATGTATCAGTTGCTGCCGGTGTGTTGATTTATGAAGTAGTAAGGCAAAGACAAATTTGAAAATTTTTAAATTTGAAGATTTGAAAATGATTATGCTCTAAATCAAAATCCATATGTTTATTCAACTTCAATTTTTCAATCCTGATGCCAATTGGGACTTATTTTCAAATTATTATAGTAAAATCTATGACAGTACTTTACGAAGATAACCACATTATTGCAGTAAATAAAAGCAGTTCGGAAATTGTACAAGGCGATGAAACCGGAGATCAACCACTTTCAGAAACCATTAAATTGTATCTAAAAGAAAAATACAATAAACCGGGCGAAGTATTTTTAGGCGTTACACACCGACTCGACCGACCTGTTAGTGGTGTGGTGCTTTTTGCAAAAACCAGTAAAGCCCTGACACGACTGAATGAAATGTTTCGAAATAAGGAAGTAAAGAAAACCTATTGGGCAATAGTAAAAGAAAAACCTACGCTATACCAAGGTCGCCTCGAACATTATTTGACAAGAAACGAAAAACAAAATAAATCGGAAGCTTATGATAAAGAACGTTCCGATGCCAAAAAAGCTATACTAACTTACAGATTGATAGCTCATTCAGATACCTATTATTTATTGGAAGTTCAACTTGAAACTGGTCGTCATCATCAAATTCGTTGCCAGCTGGCAAAAATGGGTTGTCCCATCAAAGGTGATTTGAAATATGGTTTTGCACGTTCCAATTCCAATGGTGGAATCAGTTTACATGCACGAAAAGTAGATTTCATACATCCGGTTTCAAAAGATTTTATCTCGATTACAGCTCCTGTTCCCGAAAACGATAGTTTATGGAATGCTTTTGAACAGGCTCAACAAAAAAAATGAACCCTGAATTTTATTCCATTTTATCTGTTATGCTTCCATAGCGGTGATATTCAAAAGCAATGCTTTGCTCTTTAACGTAATGGAGCATTTCAATTCGTCCTTCGGCTATTGGTTTTGCGGTTGCAATGTGTTTTCCTAGTTTGGCTGCATGTTTGAAAAATTCAATTGAAAGATGTTTACTACAAGTTCTAACCCTTTCATATTTAGTCATTTCAGATAAAAATACTTCTTCGGTTTGAATGTTCAGTTTACATTCGTTTTTCAAACACTTTCTCAATACTTCGAGTTTTACATCTTCTATTGAAATACTCAGCGTAATTGGCGTTTTGGCAATATTGGCTGCCACAATAACCATAAAAATATCGGTCAATTCATCAATGACTTGTATGCGTAAAACCATAGATTTCAAAGGTAAATACCTAAAAATATTTTGCTCACCCAATAAATGATGAATATCACGTGCTTGTGAAAATTCATTTTCCCAATTTAGAAGATAACTTTCAACAGCTGTCTGAAATCGATTGCTATCTGTGGTATTTAATATTGATTTGAAATTTTTATAAGTAACATTTGCTGAATTACTTAAGGTTATCTCGGTATTTTCAACGATATTCACTAAACTTGAAACATAGTTTTTTCCACCGGCTTTAATACCACCACCAAAAGCTGACCGTTTCATGCCACCAAATGGTTGTCGGTTTACAATAGCACCTGTAATACCCCGATTGATATATAAATTTCCAGCTTTTATACTATTTTTCCAAATTGTTTGTTCGTTTTCGTCTAAACTTTGTAAACCAGATGTAAGTCCGTATTCCGATTTATTAACAAACTGAATTCCCTGTTCCAGATTTTCGATACAAACTACAGATAAAAGTGGGGCAAATAACTCATTTTTAAAGGTATAACTGTTTGGTTTCACTCCCCATTTTACAGATGGTTTCAGAATAAAATGATTATCGTCTACAAACTCAGGTTTTACCAACCACCATTCGCCGTCTTCCAACTGTTGGATAGCATGCAATAGTTTTTCGTTCTCAGAAGTTATCATTGGACCAACAATATTGCCACCTTGCCAAACACTGCCGGTTTGTAAACTTGTGACAGCATCGGTAAGTTTTGTTTTAAAATCCGGATCGTTATATACTTCTTTTTCAAGTAATAACAATGAGCAAGCCGAACATTTTTGTCCTGCATTGCTAAAAGCAGATGTTACAATATTTTGAATTGCATGATCACGGTCTCCACTGGCAGTGAGTATAATGGCATTTTTTCCACCTGTTTCGGCCGAAAGCGGGCAAGTAGGATTGTTCTCCAATAAACGAAAAGCTGTATCGGTACCACCAGTGAGAATAATGTGTTTGATAATAGGGTGTGCAGTAAGGTAATTCAGCGGTTCACGTCCATCAGTACAAACAACCTGAAGTGCATCTTTTGGCACACCTGCATCCCAAAAAAATTTTGCAAATTCCCAGGCAACCGGTAAAGCCACAGTTGCGGGTTTCAAAATTATGGAGTTTCCACCTGTAAGTGCAGCTGCAACGCCACCAACCGGAATTGCAAGTGGAAAATTCCATGGGGGAATAACCAATATTACGCCTTTAGGAGAAATAGTTATGCCTTTTAAATCGGCAAATTCTTTCATCGAAATTGGATAAAACCTACAAAAATCAATGGCTTCCGAAACTTCTACATCACCTTCTCCGACTGTTTTTCCTGTTATTGCCGACATACATCCAATCAAATGCCCACGGTTGTTGCTCAGGTTTTCGGCTGCTTGATGCAAAATGATATTTCTTTTCTCAAGTGTAGTCTTTCGCCAGTTCGAAGCATCCTTTTCAGCCACAATCAGAATTTCTTTTACTAGCTCTAGATTTGACATACTTGCTTCACAAATACATATTTCATCGTTTTGGCTTCTGTCAATATATGAATATAATTTCTTGGATGTGAATTCTTTATCTCCAATTTGAATTGGAATCTGATAGGGTTTGTCTTTCTTAGATTTTTTCCATTTTAATCTGATTTCATCTGCCCAAATTCTGTTTGGCTTTAAATCGAAATTTGTATCTGGTTCATTCTTGAATGTTTCGCGTTCCGAGTTTCGTGTTTCATGTTCTTTGTTCAATTTGCCCGAATTGGCTTGCGGAAGAACAGAAAATAATCTGTTTTGCGTTCGTCTTGGTTGATCCGATATTTTATCTTTTAATTCATAGGCTTCGACGAATTGATTTTGAAGAAAATTCCAATGTTTGCTACCATATTGTAAATTAAATGAATAGCTCAGGAAATTATCTATTCCAGTATTTTCGTCCAACCTACGTACCAGATATGAAACAGCATTTAAAAAATTTTCATCTTTTACCACCGGAGTATACAGAATGATTTGTTTGCCAAGACTTCGCATAACGCGGGGTAAATGATTTGCCATTCCTTCCAGCATTTCGAAGGTAATATAATCTTCAACACTATTTTTTTTACTCAACAAATAAGAATATCCTATGCTGAAAAAATTATGTGATGCCACTCCAACCTGTAGAACTTTTGCATTTTCGGGTTCTAAAGCACGATCTAAAATATGAAGATAATTGGCATCTACCTCAATTTTACTGCCATAAATCGGATTATCCCAACCTTTAAGCGAGGAAACAATGGATTCTATTTGTAAATTTGCACCTTTTACCAAGCGCATCTTTAAGGTTGCACCTCCTTCTGAGACACGTTTTTTTGCAAATTCAAGTAAGGTTGTTTGAAATTGCCAGGCATCCGGCAAATAGGCTTGCACAACAATTCCTGCAGTATAGTTTTTAAATTGCGGAAGACTTAAAACTGTTTTGAAAACATCGATGGTCAATTCAGTATCTTTGTACTCTTCCATGTCGAGGTTTACAAATTTTGGTGTTGCATTTCCAACCTGGTCAATGTACGGAAAATCGATGGCTTGCTGAAAAATACAACTTAACCGTTCGCAAAGGTCAATTTTATTTTTTGCGTAATTGAGAGGGTTTATTTGAGCGTAAATACCTGATATTTTGATAGAAATGTAATTTATTTGTGGATCTTTCAAGGCTTCCTGATAGTGTTTGTAACGATGATTGGCTTCTCCATCGCCCAAAACTACCTCGCCCAATAAATTTACATTTTGACCAATATTTTGTTTGCGACGCTCGCTTAAATGTTGATTCAATAACGAAGGTTTTTCGTTGATTATGACTTTTGAAGTATCCGAACGCAGGCGTTTTTTGAAAATTGGAACTGCAACAAAATCAAACCAATAGCCAAATAACGTAAAAAGGCGCAGCATAAATTTATCAGTAGAACTAAAAAATTCAGGAACACCGTAACGTTCAATCAACACCTTCATTCGCAGGGCGAGCTTCTTGTTGTCATGAATTTGTGACGATTCATCCAATAGTTTGGAAAGCAGTGTTTTATCATTGGGGTTTTGAATCAAAATAGCATATTTCTTTTGTTCTTTCAATTCATCATTGGTAATTTCTTTTTCCGATTGCGATAGGAAATCTTTTGCCCAATTGAGGACTTCTGTTGTGCTTATTTTTTCCATAAAAAATAATTTTTTGGTTGAAATTTTGCGAAAGATAAGCGAAAAGAATGGAATTTGGATAAATATTTAAAAAATATTTACTCTTGAAAGCGAAGATTTTTTGATTGATTTTTTTTTACTGATTTCAAATATGTTTTGAAATAAAAATGATTGTTTTTCTTACATATTTTTTTCATTTGAATTAAATCTTTTGTGCCTGTCCGACAATAAAAGGTTTATTTGGATAAATAAAAAATAGGCTGTCTCACATTATATGAATCAGCCTATAAACTGTAAATTATAAACTGTTTAGTAACAACCTGCCCCAAGCCCCTAAAGGGGATGTATAGTTACTTTCGTCTTAATATTATTTTACAAAAGAAATTTATAAATTAATTCTTAAACCACTTTTACATCCCTGCAATTTATCTTGATTTATAGGGTGGGACTTAAAGTGAAATAAGTTACAATTTATTTATAGATTGATATTTCGAATCTGTAATACTATCAACTGTTAACTTTCAACTCATTTATAACCATCTTCATGGACACTTTTTACTGAACGTCCCGAAGGATCATTCAAATTCTTGAAAGATGCATCCCATTCCAGCGCAATTGGCGTACTACAAGCCACTGATGGAACTGAAGGTACGCACAATGAAGCTGCATCCGAAGGAAAGAAATCGGTGAAAATAGTACGATAATAATACTCTTCTTTGTTCAACGGCGGATTGATAGGGTAAGTTTCGTTCACCTTTGCCATTTGTTCGTCGGTTACCATTTCGGTGGTCAATGCACGCAAAGAGTCTATCCAGTTGTAACCAACGCCATCCGAAAATTGTTCTTTTTGACGCCATACAACACTTTCGGGTAAATATTCCTCAAATGCTTTACGCAGAATCCATTTTTCCATTTTTACGTTACCGGCCATTTTATCTTTTGGATTCAGGCGCATAGCCACATCCATAAATTCTTTGTCTAGAAATGGTACACGACCTTCTACACCCCACGAAGCCAATGATTTATTGGCACGTAAGCAATCGTATAAATGTAATTTATCTAATTTACGAACGGTTTCTTTGTGAAATTCTTCGGCGTTTGGTGCTTTGTGGAAATAAAGATAACCTCCAAAAATTTCATCAGCTCCTTCGCCCGAAAGAACCATTTTAACACCCATTGATTTGATTACACGCGACAAAAGATACATTGGGGTACTGGCACGAATTGTAGTAACATCGTAAGTTTCAACATGGTAAATCACATCACGAAGAGCATCCAACCCTTCTTGTACCGTAAAATGTATTTCGTGATGAATAGTTCCAATGTGTTCAGCTACTTTACGCGCTGCAATCAAGTCGGGTGAACCCTCCAAACCGACTGCAAATGAGTGTAATTGAGGCCACCAGGCTTCTTCTGTATTTCCCGACTCAATTCTTTTCGCAGCATATTTTTTAGCAACAGCAGATATTATAGAAGAATCTAATCCACCTGACAAAAGAACACCATAAGGTACGTCTGCCATTAATTGACGCTCAACGGCAGCTTCTAATGCATCTCTTAAAACATCGATATCTGAAACATTATTTTTAACTGCTTCGTAACAATCCCAATCGCGACTGTACCATTGAGTTGTCTTTTTATTGGGGCTATACAAATATTTTCCGGGCAAAAATTCTTCAATTTTATTGCAAAATCCTTCTAAAGCTTTTAATTCAGAAGCTACATAAAAAGTACCCTCAGCATCCCAACCCTGATAAAGTGGAATTATTCCAATGTGGTCACGACCAACCATATAAATATCATTTTCGATATCGTAAAGAGCAAAAGCAAAAATTCCGTTCAAATCTTCCAAAAAGTTCGGACCTTTTTCACGATAGAGTGCCAGAATAACTTCGCAGTCAGATCTTGTAAGAAAATCATATTTACCTTCAAATTGTTTCCGTATTTCCTGATGATTATAAATTTCACCATTAACAGCCAAAACTAATTTGCCATCTTTACTAAAAAGTGGCTGTTTCCCCGATTCCGGATCAACAATTGATAAGCGTTCGTGTGCTAAAATAGCTTTCTCGTCGGAGAAAATTCCCGACCAATCCGGTCCGCGATGTCGTATACGTTTAGACATTTTCAATACTATTGGCCTCAAGGTTAACGCCGATTGTTTAAGATCAAATGCACATACAATTCCACACATGTTATTTTAGTTTATTATAGTTTTTAATTTCGTGTTTTGCGTTTCGTGTTTTGCATTTCATAACACGAAACACGAAATACGAAACATTTTTGAACGCTAAACGTTTAAAGTTTTATGAATATCTTCAGCTACTTTGCGACCCGATGCAATGGCACGAACTACTAAGCTGGCACCCATAGCTGCGTCGCCAGAGGCAAAGACTTTTGCTACATTACTTTTACTTTCTTTGTCGATGGCAACATTACCACGTGTATCATAATTTACACCCAATTCAGTAAGTAAACCATCGTGAACTGGATGTACGAAACCTAATGCCAGAAACACTAAATCGGCTTTTAATACTTCTGTTTTTCCGGTTGGTTTCATGTTCATACGGCCGTTCTCATCTTTGCTCCATTCCACTTCTTCAACAAGAACTTCTGTCAATTTGCCATCAAACCCAATAAATTTATTGGTATTTAAACTCCATTTACGTTCGCAACCTTCTTCGTGGGATGTTGATGTTTTTAAAATGGTTGGGTAAAATGGCCATGGGGTTTCGGGATTTTTTCCAATTGGTGGTTTCGATAAAATTTCAATTTGTGTTACTTTTATTGCTCCTTGACGAATAGAAGTTCCAACACAATCGGAACCAGTATCGCCACCACCAATAACCAATACATGTTTGTCTTTAGCCGAAATCAAATTTTCTTCGTCAACTGGCTCATCCATAATAAGTTGGTTTTGTTGACTAAGAAATTCCATGGCAAAATAGATACCTTTCAAATCACGACCTTCGGGATTAATATTTCGTGGATGTCCTGCACCAACAGCAATACACACAGCATCGAACTTTTTCATGATTTCTTTGCAGGAAATTTCTTTCCCTATTTCAGAATTGGGTTTAAAAATAATTCCTTCTTCTTCTAATTGATTTAACCTCCGGTCAATTACATTCTTATTCAATTTAAAGTTTGGAATACCATAACGAAGTAAACCGCCTAAAAATTTATCTTTTTCAAAAATGGTAACATAATATCCTTTACGATTCAATTGTTGAGCAGCAGCTAAACCGGCTGGACCTGATCCAATTATTGCCACACTTCTATTTATTCGTGTTTTGGGTGGTTGGGCTTTTATCATTCCCTCAATAAATGCTACTTCGGTTACTGCAGCTTCGTTTTCGCGTATGGTAACAGGTGAATCTTGCAACGCCAAAACACATGATTTTTCACAAGGTGCAGGACAAATACGTCCTGTAAAGTCAGGAAAATTATTTGTTTCGTGTAAATTTTCTACAGCTTCTTTCCATTTCCCTTTGTAAATAAGGTCTTGCCATTCGGGCATTTTATTTCCCACTGGACAACCCCAGTGACAAAACGGAATGCCACAATCCATGCAACGCGAAGCCTGAAGTTTTCGATCTTCGCGATTTAGGGTTTGTTCTACTTCTCCAAAATCATAAACACGTTCGTTTATAGGACGGTAGCCCGCTTCTTTACGCGGTATATTTATAAATGCTTTAGGATTTCCCATGATAGTTTTTAGCCAATGAAAAATTCCCCAAGGTGGATTCATCAGTTAGCTTAGTTAAGTTTTTTATTTTTCTGAAATGTCTTACTCTTATTCCCCATTCGGAGGTTAGGGGTCTTTAATAGTCCCGTTCTACTTGAGCAATTTTCTTATTAATTGCTTCCATTTTTTCTTCTTGTAATACTTTTTTGTATTCTATTGGTACAATTTTTTTGAACTTATTTTCATATTCACTCCAATTGTCAAGAATCTTTTTTGCAAGCTGACTTTGCGTATATTTATAGTGATTTAATATTAATTCATGTAATTCTTTGCTATCTGCACTATCTTCAATAAGCGAAAGTTCTATCATTTCCATGTTACAGAAAAAGTCGAAATTTCCTTTTTCGTCAAGCACAAAAGCCACACCACCACTCATACCGGCTGCAAAATTGCGACCCATTGGTCCCAATACTACCGTTCGTCCACCGGTCATATATTCACAACAATGATCACCGGCACCTTCAACAACTGCAATAGCTCCTGAATTTCTTACGCAGAAACGTTCGCCAACCACGCCATTTATATATACTTCGCCCGAAGTGGCACCGTATAATAAGGTATTGCCGGCTATAATGTTATCCTCGGGCATAAATGTACTTTTTTTAGGAGCGATAACAACTATTTTACCACCCGAAAGTCCTTTGCCTAGATAATCATTAGCTTCACCTTCGAGTTGGAAAAACACACCTTTGCTCAGAAATGCTCCAAAACTTTGTCCGGCAGAACCCTCAAAATAAGCATTAATTGTATCAACAGGTAATCCAACTTGTCCATATCGCTTTGCTATTTCGCCTGATAACATGGCTCCAACAGCACGGTCAGTATTTTTGATTTTACTTTTAATTTCAACAGGCATGCACAAATCGAGTGCCGGTAGTGACTTTTTAATTAATAAACGGTCCAAAACGTTTTCGATTTTATGATCCTGATTTTTCACATGTCGTAAAGCTGAATTTGATTTTTGACTTGGCACGAACATAATTTTCGATAAATCTACCTTTTTTAGTTTCGTGCTACCTTCAACTTTTTTACTTTCGAGTAATTCACTGTGGCCAATTATTTCATCCATAGTTCGATAACCCAATTTAGCTAAGTGTTCGCGAACATCTTGTGCCAAAAATGTAAAAAAATTAACGAGATATTCGTATTTCCCATTAAAATATTTCCTTAATATTTCGTCCTGTGTAGCAACACCAACCGGGCAAGTATTCAAATGACACTTCCGCATCATAACACAGCCCAAAACAAGAAGTGCACTTGTAGCAAAACCATATTCTTCGGCTCCTAATAATGCTGCAATAATAATGTCGTGTCCTGTTTTTAATTGACCATCTGTTTGTAACCGAACCTGGCCACGTAAGTTATTTAAAACCAAAGTTTGTTGTGTTTCAGCCAATCCAATTTCTACAGGGAGACCGGCATGTTTAATTGAACTCGATGGACTGGCACCGGTACCACCTTCGGCACCACTAATCAAAATAAGATCTGCTTTTGCCTTTGCCACACCAGCTGCAATTGTCCCAACACCAGTTTCCGATACTAATTTCACGCTAATGATAGCTGAAGGATTGATATTTTTAAGATCAAAAATCAATTGTGCTAAATCTTCAATTGAATATATATCGTGGTGGGGTGGAGGTGAAATCAATGAAATACCCGGTATTGAGTGTCGGGTTTTTGCTATGATTTTATCAACTTTATAACCGGGAAGTTGTCCACCTTCGCCTGGTTTTGCACCTTGCGCTATTTTAATTTGTAATTCGTCGGCATTAATTAAATATTCGGCAGTAACACCAAAACGTCCAGAAGCTACTTGCTTAATAGCACTTCGAGTGCTCAAACCGTCAGCCCGTGATTTATAACGTTCAGGATCTTCACCACCTTCGCCGGTATTACTTCTACCGCCAATTTTATTCATTGCTATCGCCATGGCTTCATGTGCTTCACGGCTGATAGAACCATAAGACATCGCTCCTGTTACAAAGCGTTTCATAATACTCTCAACAGGTTCAACTTCGCTGATATCTATCGGATTAGGTTTATAATCCATCAAATCACGAATAAAAATTGGTATTTCTTTATCGTCTACAGCTTTGGTATATTCTTTGTATTTTTCGTAACTATTTGTTTTTGTGGCTATTTGAAGGCGAGCAATTGTTTCAGGATTCCAAGCATGTTTTTCACCATCATTCCGGTATGCATATTGACCCAAATTTATTAATTGATTTGGATTGCTTCCTTCTTCAGGGAAAAATGCTTCATGATGTGGTAATAAAACTTCATTTGCTACATCTTCTATGTCAATACCTTCAATAGCCGAAGAAATTCCTTTGAAATATTTTTGTAAAAATTGCGATGAAATACCGATAGCTTCAAAAATATGAGCCCCTCTATAACTACGGAGCGTTGAATTTCCCATTTTAGAAAGGACTTTTAGCAGACCTTTGTTAACAGCTTTAACATAATGTTTTTTTGCTGTTTCTATGTCCATTTGTATGTCATCCGATTTTATTCTATCGCTAATAATAGCAAAAACCATGTATGGATTAATTGCATTGGCACCAAATCCAAATAACAGGGCAAAATGCATAACCTCGCGGGGTTCTGCAGTTTCAACTACAATGTCAATTTGCATTCTTTTTCTTTTTTGTACTAAATAGAGATGAACTGAGGATACAGCTAAAAGTGAAGGAATTGGAGCATGTGTGGCGTCAACGCCACGGTCGCTCAAGACAATATAATTTTTTCCATCGTCAACTGCTTTTTCTACTGACAGGCAGAGCTCTTGAATAGATTTTTCGAGACCCGCAGCTCCAAACTTGGGGTTGAAAAGCATTGGTAATGAAATTGTTGAAAATCCTTTGTATTGTAAATTAAGTAAGATGTCAAATTGAGTGTTTGTAAGTACAGGGCTTTTGAGTTTAACCATCTTACAAATTTCGGGGGCAGCTTGCAATAGATTTTGATGTACGGAACCAACATAACCAGTTAATGACATCACTAATTCTTCGCGAATAGGATCAATGGGTGGATTGGTTACTTGTGCAAATTGCTGTCGGAAATAATTGAATAACCGTTGAGGCTTGTCAGAGAATACTGCCAAAGCGACATCATTACCCATGGATGAAGTTGGTTCATATCCATCATTTGCCATTGGTAAAATTAATCTTTCTAAATCTTCTTTGGAATATCCAAAAGCATGTAATAATGTGTTATAATTATTTAAGTCGTTTTTTACATTGCGACCTGATGAAATATTGTCCAGATTAATACAATTTCTATCTAACCATTCGCGATATGGAAATGCTTTAGCTAGACCCTCTTTTAGTTCATTATCATAAAAAATCTGACCTAATTCAGTATCAACCATGAGCATTTTACCTGGTTTAAGGCGTCCTTTTGCTTTTATTCTTGATGGTTCAAATTCGATAGTTCCAGTTTCAGATGCAATTATCATAATGTCGTCATGTGTAACAAGATAACGTGCCGGACGTAGACCGTTTCTGTCCAACATACCTCCTGCATAACGTCCATCGCTGAATAATAGGGTGGCAGGTCCATCCCATGGTTCCATAAATGTACTATGATATTCGTAGAATGCTCTTAAATTGTCGGAAATTGGATTTTTTGCATTCCAACTTTCAGGTACCAACATGGCCATGGCGTGTGGCAAGCTTTTGCCGGACATAACCAGGAATTCAAGCACATTGTCCAATGTGGCACTATCGCTCATTCCTGTTTGAACTATCGGATATAGTTCTTGCAAATTTCCAAGCTGATCTGATTTTAAAACACTTTCTCTCGATTCCATCCATTGACGGTTGCCCCGAATAGTATTAATTTCGCCATTATGACCAATCATACGGAATGGCTGTGCCAAATCCCATGTTGGGAAAGTATTGGTACTAAATCGGGAGTGAACCAATGCGATGCCACTAGTGAAATTATGGTTGGATAAATCTGGAAAATATTCGCGCAATTGAAGCGAAGTAAGCATTCCTTTGTAAATCATTTGTTTAGTAGACAAACTTACAATGTAGAAAACACGTTCTTTGGCAATATTAGATTTGGAAATTGAATTTTCAATTTTTTTTCGAACAACATATAATTTGCGTTCTAATTCTTGTTGTGATGTTGAACCTGTTATAAAAATCTGTTTTATTTGAGGTTCGTTTGAAGCTGAAATTTCACCCAAAATCTGACTGTTTACAGGAACATCGCGTACTGCAAATAGTACAAGCCCTTCCTTTTCCACATTTTCTTTAATAACATTCAGACAAAGTTCAGCTTTTTTTAATTCTTTGGGCAGAAAAACAAGACCAGTACCATATTTTCCTTTTGCAGGGACAGGAATACCTTGCAATAAAATAAATTCATGTGGTATTTGTAATAAAATTCCAGCCCCATCACCGGTTTTGTTATCGGCACTTTCAGCTCCACGGTGAACCATATTTTCGAGAACTTGCAAACCGTTTTCCACAATCTCGTGCGACTTTTCGCCATGTAGGTTTAATACCAAGCCAACACCACAGGCATCGTGCTCGTTTTGTGGCGAATATAGTGATTTCTGCTCATATTCGTCTGTCAGCAATGAGTTTGACATAGATTCTTCTTTTTTTTTAATCATAAAAACGATTCCTTACAGCTAATTTGCTGTGTTAATTTGTTTTATTGTTTTGTTGCAAAATAGTGGGAAACCCATTTTGGACTTCCCACTATTATTTTAAAAATGAATTAACTTTTATCTTTTAACTATCGGATAAACAGTAATTCTCTGTATTTAGGTAGTGTCCACATTTCGTCATCTACAATCATTTCGAGTTTATCAACATGATAACGAATCACATCAAAATATGGTAATACCTGATCGTGGTATGCATTTGCTTTGTCTTTTTCATGTTCAATCACATTGACCAGTTTACGAGCAACAACCATGTCTTCCACATTTTTCTTTATTATCGAAACGTGTTCTGAAATTTCTTCAATTAACGCAACATCTAACGCAGAAATTTTAACTGCCTTATCTGCGGCAAAAACAGCTTTTGTTTTATAAACATTATCTAAAAGTACAGATTGATAGCGAGTTGCAACAGGAATAATATGATTCAAAGCTAAATCACCCAATACACGAGCTTCAATTTGAATCTTTTTGATATAAGTTTCCCATTTCACTTCGTTGCGAGCATGTAGTTCTACTTCTGTTAAAACACCAGTTGATTTGAACAACTCAATGCTAGATTTTGAAGTATATGCTTCAATGATTTTTGGAACACTTGTTTCACAGTCTAAACCGCGTTTTTCAGCTTCAACTTTCCATTCTGAACTGTATCCATTACCATCAAAACGAATTGCTTTGGATGCTTTGATATAGGATTTAATAACGTCAAAAATTGCTTTTTCCTTTGTAACTCCTACTGCAATTTTGGCGTCAACTTCTCCCTTGAATTGTGTTAATTGATCTGCCACAGCTGCATTTAAAGTAGCCATAGCCGAAGAACAGTTTGCCGACGAGCCTACTGCACGGAATTCGAAACGATTTCCGGTGAAAGCAAATGCAGAAGTACGATTACGGTCTGTATTATCTAAAAATACTTCTGGTATATTTGGAATACCTAAGTGTAATTTCTTTTTGTTATCTAAAATGATGGCTTCTTCGCTGGTACTATTTTCTAATTTATCTAAAATAGCAGTCAATTGAGTTCCAAGAAATGCCGAAACAATTGCCGGTGGTGCTTCATTTGCACCTAAACGGTGTGCATTCTGGGCGGTCATAATTGAAGCTTTAAGTAATGCATTATGTTTGTATACGGCCATTAAAGTGTTCACAAGGAATGTTACAAATTGTAGATTTTCTACAGCAGTTTTTCCCGGAGTAAATAATCCTACACCTGTGTTTGTTCCCAATGACCAATTGTTATGTTTTCCTGAGCCATTAATACCTGCAAATGGTTTTTCGTGTAATAATAACCTGAAACTGTGACGACGAGCAACACGTTTCATAATTGACATCATTAACAAGTTTTGGTCAACCGATAAGTTACATTCACCAAAAATTGGTGCAAGCTCAAATTGGTTGGGAGCTACTTCGTTGTGACGTGTTTTTGCAGGAATTCCATATTTGTACGCTTCAAATTCAATGTCTTTCATATAAGCAGCTACACGACTTGGAACTGAACCAAAATAATGATCATCTAATTGTTGGTTTTTTGCAGATTCGTGTCCTAGTAAAGTGCGACCAGTCAAAACTAAGTCGGGACGAGTTGCATACAAACCTTCGTCAACTAAGAAATATTCTTGTTCCCAACCAAGGTACGAAGCAACTTTTGTAACCGAAAGATCAAACATTTTACAAACTGCAGTTGCAGCTTTATCCACAGCACTTAATGCTTTCAATAACGGAGCTTTTAAATCAAGTGATTCACCTGTATATGAAATAAATATTGTAGGTATAACCAATGTATCGTCAACTACAAAAGCTGGAGAAGTTGGATCCCATGCTGTATAACCACGTGCTTCGAAAGTACTTCGAATACCTCCACTTGGAAAGGAAGAAGCGTCCGGTTCTTGTTGTGCAAGTAATTTTCCCGAAAAATCTTCGATAATTGCCTCACCTGGTGCACCGGCATAGTCGATAAAAGAGTCATGTTTTTCGGCAGTTCCGTCAGTTAGCGGTTGAAACCAGTGTGTGTAGTGAGTAGCTCCTAATTCAGTTGCCCAAAGTTTCATACCTGCCGCTACTTGAGTTGCAATAGGTATATCAAGGGTTGCACCTTTATCTATAACATTTTTCAGTGCTTTCAATGTATCCTTCGAAAGGTATTTTACCATGGTGGTGTTATTGAAAACATATTTTCCATAATAATCCGAAGTAAACTTTGCTGGTGGTGAAACCACTATTGCTTTTTTCTTAAAAGCTTCTTCTACTGCGTTAAATCTCAATGATGACATAATTTTATTTTTTAGGGTTTTATTTTTATCGTTTAAATATCAAATTGTGTAATATCCTATCTTATTGTAATTAATTGGATGCAAAAATAAAAAAAAATGAAAGTATAAATCTCTCAATTTGGTTTCATAATACATCAAAAGTTTGCAAACTTACACTTTGTGTTTAAATGACGTATGTTTATGTCATTTCTATAGAATGAACAATAGGATTATTTCAATTTAATGTTTTATACTTCATTTATTTTTGTATTAACTCAAAAATAATTTTTTTTCATTCGACTACAAAGATATAAAAAATGATTAATTGAAATCTAACAAACGCTTATTAAATTATAATTTTAACTGTACTTTGCCTCCAAACTAGTTCATTATTGTCGATTTTCAGAAAATAGACAGGTCATTTCTCACGTGGTGACCTGTCTGAAACAATAAAACTAAAAAACACACGATTAGGTGAATGCAATCACACCGTGTTTATGAACTATTATTACATTGTACTTTTCCGATGCAACAACCAAATTTAATATTTTGATGCAAAAATATATAAAATTGTTTGTAGTAACAAATGATTTGCATTATTATTTATCAAATTTGACAATAATTAAATCATAATGATAGTAACAATTTATATTTTACAAAATAATGATAAATTCTAAAAATGAAAATGTTATAAATATTAATTTTCAATTTTAGTTTTTTAAGGTTGATTGGAATATGTGAATCTTGACTTATTTCCAAAATTACATAACTTTACTATATGTCTAGCTTCCTATATTTGTGAATCAAAACTAACATAATTTAGATAAAATAACAATTAACTTTGTATATTATAGTTAAATACTATTAACAAAATAACTACCAACAAAAAAATTGAAATGAAAATTTCGCCACCTGTAATAGTATCTAAAGTAAAAAGTATTGCTACTGTCAAGTCTATTAAACTTGGTGAAAAAACTTTTGCCAAAGCAGATTCTGCAAATAACTTTTTTACAGATGTGGCTAATGTATGCTTGTTTATTTTACGTTTTATTAGGGAAACTTTTACGAGAAACCATAAAATAAAAGATTTTTTTATTCAATGTTTTCAAATTGGTTATAAGTCTTTGCCACTCATATCGGTAACAGGAACCATTATGGGTTTGGTACTTACCATACAATCACGTCCGGTACTTGTTAATTTTGGGGCTGAAAGTCTGCTTCCTGGAATGGTGGCAGTTTCGCTTATCAGAGAAATGGGACCGGTCATAACAGGATTAATTTGTGCTGGCAAAATTGCTTCGAGTATGGGTACAGAATTAGGTTCAATGAAAGTGACTGAGCAAATTGAAGCAATGGTGGTTTCTTCCACAAATCCTATGAAGTTTTTAGTTGTAACCAGGGTTTGGGCAGCCATTTTAATGATTCCATTATTAATACTTTATGCAGACGGACTTGGAATACTAGGAAGTTGGGTGGGAGCCAATTTGAAAGGCGAAGTTACATTTTCATTGTTTTTTTCACAGGCATTTAGTCACATAGATTATATCGATTTTATACCGTCTGTTTTTAAATCATTCTTTTTGGTGCTGTAATTGGAATTGTAGGATACTATAAAGGTTATAATGCCGGTCGTGGCACAGAAGGTGTAGGAATTGCAGCAAACTCGGCTGTAGTTGCAGCTTCGCTTCTTGTACTTATTGTGGATGTTATTGCTGTGCAAATTACTGATATAATTGGTTAATCTGATATAAAATTTAACTGTTATTGAAAAAATGGAAAATAATAAAATCGAACCTATAATTGATGTCAAGAATCTACAACTTTCATTTAGCAATCAGGAAGTACTTAAAAAAGTTTCGTTACAACTTTTTGATGGCGAGAACCTTATAGTACTAGGTAAATCAGGCTCAGGTAAATCCGTATTGATTAAATGTATTGTCAGGCTATTAGAGTCAGATAATGGTACAATTAATGTTTTTGGTGAAAATGTAAAAAAAAATGAGTAGGTGTGAGCTGGATAATTTACGAAAAAAGATTGGTTTTCTTTTTCAGAGTGGAGCTCTTTACGATTCAATGACAGTGAGACAAAACCTCGAATTTCCTTTAAAAAGAATTAAACGAAATCTTTCGCAAGTTGAAATTGATAAAAAAATCATAGAAGTGTTGCAAAATGTTGGTTTAGGGGATGCCATAGATAAAATGCCATCTCAACTTTCGGGAGGAATGCGAAAAAGAATCAGCCTGGCAAGTACAATTGTGGTTGACCCAATGATAATGCTTTATGATGAACCTACAACAGGACTCGATCCTGTTACTTCTGACGAAATCAGTGCACTTATCAACGAGGTACAAAAAAAATACACAACATCATCCATCATAATTACACACGATATTGAATGTGTTCGGGCCACTGCTGACCGTATTATATTGTTACAAGATGGTGAAATTTATATGGAGGGAAATTTATATGTATTTGAGAATTCAAAAGACCTATTAATCAAATCATTTTTTAAATGTCCTTAATAATAAATCAATTTGTCTACTCCGAAAAGCCATTATTTGCACACAAAATACACATAATTGACAGACCATCACTAAATATTTTACTGAATTATTTTCAATTATATGATAATTTATTATATGAGAACTTTATTTTTAATCGTGTTTTTTTTTGTGCTATTGATTTTAGGTGTCAACTCTTCAATTAATCGTTTAATCAATTAACTAATATTATGGGTACACATACACATACACAAACACAAAAATTTTAAAATTCGTTTAGGATTATTTGTTTCAGGAGGTATGGCTTTATATGTACTTCCCATTTTTATTATCGGAAAACAAAATATTTTATTTAATCCTGTTTTCAAATTTACAACTACTTTTTATAATATTGGTGGTTTACAAATAGGTAATAATGTTCGATTTTCAAGTATCAATGTAGGTACAGTTGACAATATTACCATCATTAATGATTCGACAGTAAGGGTTGATATTTTGTAAAAAATGGAAGTTTGGAGGTACATAAGGTCCAACTGTGTAGTAACAATTGGTTCGGAAGGAATATTAGGAGATAAACAGATGAAAATATCGCAGGGAAGTTCGGATGCTCCTTTAGCTAAAGAAGGTCAACTTTTGGAATCTTCTGAACCAATTGAAACAGATATCATTAAGTCGAATCTGAAAGTAACTGCAGAAAATGTAGAAATAATATCGATACAACTTGCAGAAATTATGGTAAAAATAAATACTTGCAAAGGTACTCTTGGAAGATTGTTACAGGACGAAACGATTGCCGAAAATTTAAATCAAACAATTATGAACCTGAAAAGGAGTTCAAAAGGATTGGACGAAAATATGACTGCTGTAAAGCACAATTTTCTTTTCAGAAGTTATTTTAAAAGAAGGGCAAAAGCAACAAAAGAAAAACAATAAACTACGACAAAAGCGGAAAAAGAAAAGGATAATAACAAATAACAATGTGCTAATTTGAAAATGTACCAATTTGAAAATTTGAAAATCCTATTTAGCAATGATTTGCCTGAAATTAAGATCTTCATATTTACGATAATAAAACACTATAATAAGCGACTTATATAAATGCGGTTAATTTGCACAAATCATCATTTGGTTT
>JACDZH010000384.1 GCA_013426815.1 Paludibacter sp. | reverse complement strand
CCCCTTCCACCCGCCCCCGCCCGTGGTCGCCAGCCTGGTCATGCCGGTCACCTTCCGGCTCAATTAAACCGGATTGTTGCTCCCACATTATTTTCCCCCATGGCCTCGGCCAGGCCTGGAACAGGCAGATTTGGCCGCCCACCGTTTTGGCAAGGAGAGCGCTGCGATGCGAGCAGTCACTCCGCAAAGCGTGCCCATCTGTTTTTGGGGCCATACCAAACTGAAAAAGCCCGTATCGGATTGAAGAAAGGATGGGCAATTTTTAACCATGCTTTGTCATTGACTTTCCCATTTCCCTCCCATATTATTGACCCGTGCAGAGAAAAGAACCCGAAGAAATCAGGGAGATGGCGCATCTTCGGAAATTCTGAGGACAGAATATTCAATTTTCCGCAGACGACATTGATTGACAGAGTGTTCCCGGAACTCTTCCAGAAGAGCCACCGGACTGGAGCAAATTAAAATAAAAAGGAGATTACCATGAAATCAGATTCTGCCAGCTGTTCCCATTGGTCTGCAAAACCGGGAGTATGGTTCAGCATTGTTGCCATCATTTCCCTGATGTGGAATGTGGTGGGCGCAGTGCAATTTATCAATTCCGTAACCACTTCCGAAGCCGGCATGAAAGCGGCGATGATGACACCTGAACAGATAAAGGTCCTTACCTCCATACCATCATGGGTGACTTTTATTTTTGGTGTCGGGGTTGTAACATCGCTGATTGGCAGCGTGCTTTTGTATCTGCGCCATCGTGGTGCTCAACCCGCCTTTATTGTATCGTTTTTAGCTTTTACACTCCTGACCATTGCCTACGTTATTTACGGTGTATTCAAAGCTCTTGGCACACCACAGATAGCCGTGATGAGTACTGTCGTCGTTGTCGCATTCATTTTGGTCCTTCTCAGCCGAATGATTCATCCCTGTAAACTCTAGGTGAGTCCCGGTTATGATGTTCTGAAATGAAGAACCGGGGAAGTTCCGGCAGGAGGAGTTCCAGGGACATCCCTGATAAGGATTTTCAGGGGAAAACGGAGCTTTCGCGCAACGACCCAAGCAGAACTCGGCCTGACTGAGATGGCGGCAGACAAGACAGCAACCAGCCGCTTAACCAATTGGCCTTGGATTAGTGCCATCTTAAAGGCATAATGGAATAAGGACGGATAGTTAACTTTCTGCAAACACAGGGTTTGATATACTGTTCCCGGAATTCCCCGCTGTCGCTGGACGATTCCATTGTGCAACCTTTATTGGGGAGATGACTCATATGATCACCACCTTGCTGGTCGTACTTAAAATAGTCCCCACCATCTTCATAGCGCTGTTTCCGGTTGTAAATCCGATTGGAACGGCTCTTATTTTGTCAGGAATGACCAAGGGCGTACCTCCGGAAGTTTGGAAAAAAACTTCACTAAAAATTGCGGTTTTTTCGTTTTTAGTTTTAACGTCGTTTTTCTTGTTTGGTTTTGTAGTGCTGAAACTTTTTGGCATTACAATCGAGATCGTACAGGTGTCGGGGGGCTTGGTGTTAGCCATGATGGGGTGGCAGATGCTGAACAATGACGAGAGTACTAAAGTAGTCTCCGATGAAGATGCGCTCCAAGCGGTAAAGACGGTTGAAGAAAAGATTTTTTACCCTTTCACCTTTCCGCTCACTGTCGGCCCAGGCGGCTTGGCCATTGCCATCACCTTCGGGGCACGGCTGGGACATGACTCAGTTTTCTCGTTCGCTGAGCACGCTGCCGGAATTACAGGAATTTTTGCCGTTTGCCTGACCGTGTACTTTTGCTACGCCAATTTGAAGTACCTTGACCAGAAATTTTCGCCTGCGGCGGCCCGGGCGACCTCCAAAATGGTAGCCTTTTTTGTGATCTGCATTGGTGTCGAGATATTTTGGACCGGTATGAAGGCGCTGATAAGGTAAGTGAACTCGTCAGCCATCAAAGACGTGTGCAGATCGGGGGACAGCAGACGAAACCCTGAGTTACGCAAAAAGAGAAAGGAGCTCTTTCTCGATGAATCCACAC
>JACDZH010000038.1 GCA_013426815.1 Paludibacter sp. | reverse complement strand
CTTGCCGTGGCAAATAACGATTGATCCTTTTCTAGGGGTGCTGAGTAGTTACCAATTTTGAAATAAATTAAAACTTCAAATTTATTTGGCAATTTGAAAGTTTTACAAATTAATATTCAAACAATTATAAACTGAAATATATGAAACGATTCAAATTATTGAACAACATTTTCGGATGGATAGCATTTGCTATTGCCGCAGTTACTTACCTGCTTACTATTGAGCCTACTGCAAGCTTTTGGGACTGTGGAGAGTTTATATCTACTGCTTATAAATTAAATGTAGGTCATCCACCAGGAGCACCATTTTTCATGCTAACAGGTCACTTTTTCTCGATGTTTGCATCCGATCCTACTCAGGTGGCAATAATGGTTAACTCCTTGTCGGCATTGCTGAGTGCATTTACTATTTTGTTTCTGTTTTGGACAATTACTCATATAGCGCGAAAGGTGATAATAAAAACTGATGATGATTATTCTATTGGTAATACTATTACAATTTTAGGTGCCGGAATGGTTGGTGCATTGGTTTATACTTTTTCTGATTCATTTTGGTTTTCGGCAGTCGAAGGTGAAGTTTATGCTTATTCCTCTTTTTTTACAGCTATCGTTTTTTGGCTTATTCTCAAATGGGAACGTGTTGCTGATCGTGCTGGTTCTGATCGTTGGTTAATACTAATTGCTTATTTGATGGGACTCTCCATTGGTGTTCACTTATTGAATTTACTAGCAATACCAGCTTTAGTATTGGTTTATTATTTTAAAAAATACACTCCTTCAGTAAAGGGTATAATAAGTGCTGTATTGATTTCGGTAATTATACTTGCAGCAATATTATATGGTTTGATAGCCGGTTCAGTAGAAGTGGCAAGTTGGTTTGAGCTATTATTTGTTAATTTATTTGGATTTTCTTATAATACCGGCTTGTATGTATATATTTTAACCACTTTAGCAATTTTATCTTGGGCAGTTTACGAGTCGTATGTAAACAAAAGTTATATTCGCATGGCTGCTTCATATATAACTGCTATTTCAATTGTTGGTATACCACTTTTTGGGAATAATATAATTCTTGGAATTGTTGTATTATCCGCTATGATATCATTTTTTTATATTATGAAAAAAATGGTAGATGCAAGATGGGTAAATACTTCATTGATAATGGTAACAATGATTTTAATAGGTTATTCTACTTATGCAGTGATAGTTATCCGATCATCGTCCAAACCACCGATGGATCAAAATTCGCCCGATAATATTTTTTCGCTGAAGTATTATCTTAACCGTGAACAATATGGTGATCGTCCTTTATTTTTTGGTTCAAGTTATAATGCACCTGTGAAATTGAATATAGTAGGAGAAATGTGTGTTCCAGTTCAAAAACAGGGAGCTGCATCATACTCGCCTATTTCAAAAACTTCGACTAACGAAAAGGATAAATATGTGATCACTGGCTATAAAACTAATTATGTGATGGATGAACGATTTGATATGTTTTTTCCTAGAATGTACAGCACTGCTCCGAATCATATTGAAGCCTATAAATCATGGGCTCATATAACTGGAAAGACTATAAACTATGATTATTGCGGTCTGCAGAAGAGTGATATCATGCCCACTTTTGGCGAAAATATGCGATTCTTTTTCGAATATCAAGTCAATTTTATGTACTGGCGTTATTTTATGTGGAATTTTAGTGGCCGTCAGAACGACATGCAAGGTTCTGGCGAAATTGACAGAGGAAATTGGATTACCGGTATCGGTTTTATTGACAATTTGTTAGTTGGCAATCAAACCAATTTACCTTCCGAATTGAAGAACAACAAAGGTCATAATACCTATTATTTATTGCCTTTGTTGTTGGGAATATTCGGTATTTTTTTCATGGTTTATGGCGGGAAAAATGGTATAGAAGGTTTTTGGATTATAGCTTTGCTGTTTTTCCTGACAGGTCTAGCCATTGTAATTTATACAAATCAAACACCATACCAGCCACGTGAACGAGACTATGCTTATGTTGGATCATTTTATGCTTATGCAATATGGATAGGTTTGGGGGTATTGGGTATTTACAAAGTATTGGACAAATATATCCCCAAAACAGTGAATGCATTATTAGTTACAATTTGTTGTTTGGGCGTTCCGGCATTGATGGCACAACAAAACTGGGACGATCATGACCGTAGCGGACGTTATACTTGCCGTGATTTTGGTTCAAATTATTTGGCTTCGTGCAAACCAAATGCTATTATTTTTACAAACGGCGATAACGATACTTTCCCACTTTGGTACAATCAGGAAGTGGAAGAAAACCGAACTGATATACGGGTTTGTAACCTAAATTATTTGCAAACCGATTGGTATATTGGTCAAATGAAGCGTGGAGCTTATAAATCGAAACCGCTTCCAATAACATGGTTAGAAAAAGACTATTTAGCAGGAAAAAATGAAGTGTTATATGTAGATTCGATGATACCGTCACTAGATGTAAAAACTGCCATGGATTTTATATTGAGCACCGACCAGCAAACAAAGCGCGATGGTGAATCATTTATTCCGAGCAATCATTTATTTCTACCTATAGATGCACAACAAGTAATAAAAACCGGCATTTTGCCAATAAATAGAACATCTGAAATAATTCCACAAATCGATTTTACATTAAACAGGCGGTTAACTAAAAGTGAATTAATGATAATCGAAATGTTGAAGGAAAACAACTGGAAACGACCAATTTATTTTGCTGTAACAGTTGGTGACGATTATTATTTGGGTCTTAACGATCACTTTGAACTTACAGGATTAACATATCAGATTTTACCTATTGGCTTTAAAGGTGCCGGAAGTGGGGTTAATGTTGAAGAAATGTACACCAATCTGATGACCAAATTCCGCTACGGTGGAATTGAAAATCCAAAAGTATATTTGGATGAAAATATTTTGAAGATGTGTAAAACTCACCGTATGTTTTTTGCTCAACTGATAGGTGCATTGGTTCAAAAAGGAGATACGGTAAGAGCAATGAAAGCACTTGATTATTGCAACAAAGTGATTCCGGGAAAAACTGTTCATCACGATTATACTTCTACTTTACTGGCTGAATATTATTATAGATTGGGTGAATCTGATAAGGGCAATCTGATTATGGATGCTGTTGCAAAAGATTGTGTCGAAAGTTTAGATTGGTACTTAGCTTTGGCTTCTTCAAAACAAAAAAGTGTGAACAATCGCATTGGTCATAATATGGCAGTGTTGAATCAAGTATTACGAATTTGCGACTTAGCGAAACAAAAACCTATTACAGACAAGTACCTGGATCGATACATGGAGTTTACCAAAAGGGTTCAAATGTAAATGAATGCTCAATTTCCACGCTTTTTGCGTCCGTTATGGCGAAAAGTAATTTGGCGTATGCGTTCATCGGAAAAAGTGATTTATCTCACTTTTGACGATGGACCTTTACCGGAAGTAACACCACTTGTACTCAATTTGCTGGATAAATTCCAATTGAAAGCTACCTTTTTTTGTGTGGGTGAAAATGTGGAAAAATATCCCGAAACTTATGCCGAAGTGCTTCATTCAGGTCATAAAACAGGAAATCACACATTCAACCATATAAAAGGATTCTCAACATCAACTGATGATTATTTCTTCAACACAGAAAAAGCAGCTGAATTTATTAAAAGTAATTTGTTCCGACCACCTCACGGTCAAATCACATTTAAACAGATTAATGCTTTAAAGTTTGATTATAAGATAATTATGTGGGATTTGATTACCCATGATTATAATAAAAAATTGACTCCCGAAACAATTATGAAAACCATAAAACACCATTCACGAAATGGTTGCATTGTCGTTTTTCACGATTCACTTAAGGCAAAGGAAAACATGTTGACTGTTTTACCATTGGCTATTGAATGGTGGAAATCGGAAGGTTATACTTTTGGAGTATTGTAGTGAAAATGTTGATTATTATATTTCACCCATAACTTTTTACCAATGAAAGAATCCATTTTACATTACGTATGGCAACATAAACTTTTTACGGTTCACCATCTGAAAACAACTGATGGTGAAGCAGTGGAAGTGATTGATATCGGAAAATTCAATACAGATGCCGGACCAGATTTTTTTAATGCCAAAATCCGCATTGGTAACACTTTATGGGCAGGAAATGTAGAAATTCACACACGTTCAACCGACTGGAATAGACACAATCATCAATCCGATAAAGCTTATGATAGTGTTATTCTACATGTCGTTGAAATTGCTGATGGCGATGTGTATCGCATTGATGGTGATAAAATTCCACAACTTGAATTGGTTTTTCCAAAACATATCGAAGCCAATTATGAACAGCTGATTTCTGCACAAAAATGGATTCCATGTGCCGATAAAATTAATTCGGTACCTCACATTTTTATTCAGAATTGGAAAAATGCTTTGCTTACCGAAAGATTGGAGCAGAAAATGCAAGTTATATCTAACTTGATGAATGAAAACAATCAACATTTGGAAGAGGCATTTTATATAACTTTGGCTCGGAATTTTGGATTTGGAACAAATAGTCAGGCGTTCGAGAGTCTGGCAAAATCTATCCCGTTATCAACAATGGGAAAACATAAGGATCAGATTTTTCAGTTAGAAGCATTGTTGTTCGGTCAAGCAGGTTTGTTGAATATTTCTGCCAGCGACAAATATATCACAAAATTGAAACAGGAATATGATTTTTTAAAGGCAAAATATGCAATGCAACCATTGGATGGTTCACAGTGGAAATTATTACGGCTGAGACCTGATAATTTTCCGCATGTACGAATTGCACAATTTGCCGCATTAATTCACAAGTCATCTAAACTATTTTCAAAAATGGTTGAGCATCCAAATATTAAATATCTTAGGAAAATATTTGATTGCGAAACATCTGAATATTGGAAAACACATTATTTATTTGTTCATGAAAGTGCAAAAAAAAGCAAACATTTAGGCTCACAATCTATTAATGGTCTGCTGATTAATACTGTTGTTCCATTTCTGTTTTGTTTTGCTTACCAGAAAAACAATCAGGAATTGAAGGATAAGGCATTGCAATTGTTGGAACAAATACCATGTGAAAGTAACACCATTATTTCAGGTTGGCAAAAACTAGAAATTTCGAGTATTTCAGCTTACGATTCGCAAGCACTTATACAATTGAAAAAACAATATTGCGACGAAAAAAAATGCTTACAATGTCGAATTGGACATAAAGTGTTGACATTAGATGAATAAACTTTCAAACATCTTACATCAAACTTTTCAAATCCCTTATACTTTATGACTTTTCCATATATAAAACCTTCATTTTATTTTATAGGTATTCTCCTCCTAGTTTATGCATGTGCCAATAGGGGGCAAGGACCTACAGGTGGTATTAAAGATATTACACCACCGCGTGTGCTAAAGTCATTTCCACAAAACGAATCGTTGAATTTTAAGAAAAAACAGATTACTATTGAGTTTGACGAAATTGTAACCATCGAAAAAGCTTCAGAGAATGTTATTGTTTCTCCTCCACAAATAAAACCTCCTAATGTAAAATCTTTTGGAAAAAGAGTATCAGTCGAATTTCAAGACGATTTAATCGATAACACAACCTACTCCATTAATTTTGGTAATGCCATAGTGGATCTTAATGAGAAAAATCCAATTAATGATTTTGTATTTTCTTTTTCTACCGGAAATGAAATTGATACCTTAAAAATTGCCGGAACAGTTCTTAACGCTGAAGATTTGAATCCATTATCGGGGATTCTTGTTGGAATTTATAATGAAACCAATGACTCTGCTTTTTTGCAAAAACCTTTTCTTCGAATTGGAAAAACCGATCAAAAAGGTCATTTTTCTATCGATAATGTAAAACAGGGAAAGTATAAGGTTTTTGCATTGGGCGATGTCAACCGCGATTACTTTTTCCAACCGGGCGAAGGTCTAGCTTTACATGACTCACTGGTTTCACCTACTTATCGAATTGAACAAATGCAGGATACAATTTGGAAAGATTCTGTAACAGTGGATAGCATTCATACTTACATGGGAACACATTTTTTGCCCGATGATTTGACCTTAATGTATTTCAACGAAAGTAAAAAAAGACAATATCTGATAAAAAATGAGCGAAAAGAACCATATATTTTTAATCTATACTTTAATACAACTTCTGCTGAGTTGCCAAAAATTAAACCACTCAATTTCGATTGGGAAAACAAGTATTTACTCCAAAAGAATGCAACAATTGACAGTTTAACATATTGGATTACAGATTCTTTGGTCTGGAAAACCGATACTTTGAAAATGACAGTTACTTATCTAAAAACCGACTCTCTTTTTCATTTACAACCCCAAACTGATACATTAAATATTTCGATGCGTAAAGCTCGTATTAATCCTACGGCTAAATCCAAAAAGGCTGTATCAAGAACAAAACAATTTCCATTGAAATTGACGACCAATATAACTTCGATATTTGAAATTTACAATCCAATTATTCTGCGGTTTGAAGCACCATTGTCAAATTTAGATGTATCAAAAATTAAATTGAATCAGAAAGTTGATACCATTCTCAAAACTATACCATTCAAGTGGCAACAAATAGATTCTACTAAAATGAACTATTCTCTCGAATTTAAATGGAAAGCCGAAGAATCATACGAATTGAAAATTGATTCGGCAGCATTTAAAAGCATTTACAACAAAGTGAGCAATAAAATTAATGAGAAATTTAAAACTCGCTCATTGGATGAATATTCCAGTATCAAAGTTTTTCTGACAGAGTTCAACCCCAAAGCAATGTTGCAAGTGCTCGATTCGAAAGATATATTACTTGCAACAAAAAATGCTTCGGAAAAGGGAACTATTTTCGAATATTTAAAGCCGGGCGACTATTATTTACGAATGTTCATTGATGTAAATGGAAATGGGAAATGGGATACGGGCGATTTGTCAAAGACACGGCAACCCGAAACCGTTTTTTATAACCCTAAAAAATACTCATTAAAAGCCAATTGGGAATTTGAGGAAATTTGGGATTACAAACTAGTACCGGTATTAAAGCAAAAACCAACTGAACTACAAAAAGAAGCATCCATTAAAAAGGAAGTGAATTAGATAAGAAAAATTGTAAAAATGACTGAGTACTCCAAGTAATGCTCAAATCACCTATCAGAGCATAATTATTGATAATTGCATTCATTTAAATTTGGGGAAAAGTAAAAAATATCATACTTTTGTGCATATTCCTTTCGCGGCAGTAGCTCAGTTGGTAGAGCTTTAGCTTCCCAAGCTAAAGGTCGTGGGTTCAAGTCCCATTTGCCGCTCAAAGGTTCAAATTTCTTAATATTATACCAATTGCAAATTAATAACTATCTTTTTTTGCTTCGAAATTGACTAAAACACTTTTTTTTGATTGAAATTTTATACTACCTACTAGATAATACTGGAGATATTTACGCTTAATTATTTTCTCATCATTGAATTGATTAAATTTATAATCCATTAATTAAAAAATATTAGTTAACCTATCAGGTTTGTTGTAAGGGTGATATATTGTTTTTCACCTTTGAAGTGAATTTCAAACAAACAAACAAACAAACAACCTGAATTGGTGATATTAAAAAAACTTCTTTAACTTTGCCGAAAAGTTTGGCGCATTAGTATGAATGCAAATATTCAAAAGTATCTTCCTTAAAAGCCCAATGTTGTGCTTGATTATCTTGTAAATACCAATGCCGATATTATTTGCGTTCAGGAATACAATGTGAGGAATGATAACGCATTTTTTAACACGAGAAAAAGTTGACAGTATATTCGTGAGTTATCCTTAGAAATATATAAAATAGCTTATCCACTTCGGTCAAGTTGTCATGTAAATGGGTTTATTTTTAAGAACTTACAAAAATTGACAAAATCAAATTAATTTGCTGATTGTAAATTAATTACGTATTTTACCCTTTAACGAAAGGGATAAGTAATATATATAAATTTGATTTTGTGAATTATTATGGAATAAACGGACTTGCAATATTCTCAAAGTATCCTATTATTAAAAACAAACGTATCCAATACGAATCAATTTTTAATGCATCCATCTATTCGGATATTGTTGTTCATAAAGACACAATTCGGGTATTTAACAATCATTTAGAATCGAATAGATTTACCGGTAATGATTTACAATTGGCACGACTAATGAAAAATGATTTTAATACAGACTTACTAACCCACTCTACAAAGGATTTTTCTCAAAAATTAAAAGCAGCATTTCCTGTAAGGGCAAAACAAGCGGACAAAATATATGGTGTTATAAATCAACTACTTACAAAATTATTGTTTGTGGTGATTTTAACGATGTTCCAATTTCGTACACATATACAAAATAAAAAACAAATTAAATGATGCATTTGTTGAAAGTGGAAATGGCTTTGGATGGACATTTAATTCGTCAATTTACAAAATACGAATTGATTACATTTTTCATTATAATAATTTCCAAGCACATGATTTTCAAATTGGTAAAACTTATGGATCTGATCATTTCCCAGTAAAATGCAACTTAATAATGAAGTAATCATTTCAATCAAAATTAAAACGAAAACGTTGCTCCGGCAAGAAAATTGATTCCCTGTACTTCGTAACCGTAAAACTCTTTATAAGGACTATTGATAACATTGTTTAATTTCACAAAGGCAGTTAACCAACTGTTATACATATAAGATGCACCAACATTAATATCTACTTTTGGGCTCAAATTCCTGGCTCTGTTACCGAGTTTTGCATATCGCTCACTTTCAAAAAAAGCTTTGGCATTTATTAAAAAATAGCTTGTAAGATGTATATCGGTACTGAGGTAGGCTTCCCATTTTGGTTTATTCCATGCATATTGTTGACTGTCAACCGCCCAACCGTTATAAGCACCTTTTAATTGCACATTAATTCGATTTGGAATGTTGTAGTTTGCACGCAAACCAAGCTTCAGAAGCGATGCACCACTGTAAATCACATTAAAACGATTGGTAAAAATAGTGGAATCTGAAGTAGTTGGATTTTTCAATATATATTCTTCATTTACAAAAAAATATTGATTGTCGACGAGTCGGTAATCTATATATGCATCCAACAATAAGTTATACAATGGTTTAACCTTTATTCCTACAAATAAATTAAATGGAGTATAGGTATTTTCAACCCTGATATTTGGAAACATAAAACGATTTTCGGCAAAAATATCAAACAAAGTATTTACATCATAACTACCAGTAATTCCTCCGTAAACAGAAACGCTTTTTGGTAACACTTTCCACTCAGTACGAACATCTACCGATGGATTAAAAGCATTTCCGTGTGCAATTGCAAACGCTGATTTTACTCCCAATCGAATGTCCCAACCTTGTTTTATTATGCTGTAATAAGGGTTAAATGAAAAAACGGAATAGATATCATTGGGTAGCAGAGAATTGCTGGGATGATAGGATGAGTTGAACAAATCAATATCTATTCCTATCCTGTCATTGTTATTTTCCATACTAAAACCGGCTTGCGAATGAAAAAGATGTTCTGCTAATCGGTCGTGTGAATCGAAAAGTTTGTACCGAACTTCAGCCTGATAGTTTATTCCTTTGGCAAGTGGAAGCGAACGAATGCCTACAAATGATTCAAATCGCCAGAAAGTATTAGAATCGGTAGTAAGTGAACTTAATTTGTAAGTTTGGGGAGTTGAATTGATGCCAGCTCTATCTTTTTCAGTATAAGTAGAAGCAGGATACAATTTCAAATTAACCACATTGCCCTGATCATTATTAAAGTTATCACCATAATATTTGAAATATTCATGACCACCGCCCTGTCCTACATATAAATCAAATTTATCAAATTTCTTGTCGAATATTAAAGCTTCTTTGGTAACCGAATGTGTTTTTTTACTAAAAGTACCCAGATGATTCAATGTAACATCCAAATTCATATTGGTTTTTTTTATAATTGTATAACTAAAATCGGCTAAAGTATTGTAATAATTTCCAAAACCCAGACTTCCAAATCCCTGTTTTGTTTTTGTTTGTATATCTTGATTCAGTTTCACTGCCGGTAAAATATGAATATTGTAGGGGGCATTTAGTGGTAAATTAAAATTAGAGTAATTGGGTGCCGTTTTTTCAACGGTAGGTTCCAAAATACTTGGTAAGGAATTAATTTTTCCTGCATTTTGTATAACCGGTTTATATTCCCGTTCCACAGTTACGTTTCTGTTTACAATTGAATCTTCTGTTTGTACCCGAAAAGCGGAACACAACATAAATAGAAGAAAAAACAATATATAGTGCGATGTTTTCATCTTTTTTATTATTGCAAATTAATTTATAATTGTTTTCTTTTCTCTTAATCCAATTGCATTCAACCTATCTGTAATCATACTTTGTATTTCGTCTACTAAAGTATAGTTTTTTTGTAAACTCAGTAAATATTGTTTTGCCTGAAAATCGTTTGTCTCTTTGATATAAATATCTGCCATCAATACAAAACTCCGAGCCAACCAAAATTGATGTGGTGTATTCTTTTTAGCAAAATCGAGTACTTCGTTTTTAGCTTCGGTTGTTTTCATCAGTTCAAAATATAAATTTGCCAATAAGTATTTCGATTCGGCGCCATTGATGGTGCGCGTTTCAGTTGCCAATAGTTTTAGATCGGAAATGGCTTGTTCCGACTGACCTATTGCCAGATAAGCTTTTGCTCTATTGTAGCGTGCTTCTGACTTTAATTCTTCAGAGGAGCGCGCATCTTCCATTATTTCGTTGGCTATGTCAATGGTAGTTTTGTGATCGCTGAGAAAATAACTGCAACGCAACACGCCCAAAAGTCCAACATTTTGATTTTCGGTGGTTTGAGCAAGGGTCTGATGTTGCTTAAAATAGTTCAAAGCAGCTGAATAATCTTTCTTATCGTAGGTTATTTCGGCACAGCGTAAAGCTGCTTCTTCGGAATATTGATTTCCCTTGATATTTAACAAAGTTTTATAAGCTGACAATGCATTGACTTTATCGTTCGAACGATAATAACTGTCGGACAGATAATATTGTGCTGTTGTACAGTATCTTCCACCCGGGCAAAACTTGTTGAGGTAATTATTTAAACCGATGATAGCTGGTGAATATTTTGCGTTCATATATTGTTTTTCTATAGCAATAAATGAAATAGAATCTTCGCGGATAGCAGTGGCAGTGCGTATGGTATGTCCCAATGTTTTGGAGTAAGTCATGTAAGCTGCAACATCATTGATTTCGATATAAACGGTTTCCAGACTTTCGAGTGCAGTAAACGATTCTTCACTGCCTGGATATCTCGAAATGACATTTTTATAAGCAGAAATTGCTTGTTCGAAGTCATTTTCGTTGAAATAAATCATTCCAATCTCCAATGCTGCTTTTCGTGCCAAATCGCCATTGGGTTGAGAACTGAGCAATTTTTGATAAGCTCTTATGGCTTTCGTTCCGTTATTCAACATTAGATAAGCTCGTCCCATTTCGTACATGGCATCGTCCATATATTCCGATTTGGTATAAGTATTAATCAGATAATCTAATTTGGATATTTTATCGCTATAATTTTTTAATAATCCAGTAACATAAGCAGCCTGAAACAAAGCGTAATCGGCAGTACTGGGACTTGCAGCTGCTGCTTTGTTGTAATAACTTTCAGCTTTGGCAAAATTACGGGCATTGAAATAACAATCGCCGATACGATTCAACGCATCAGAGTAGGTTGTTACTCCTGTATTCAATTCGGCATCAATGTATTTAAGAAACCAGTTCAACGATTCGGAGTAATTTTTTTTCGAAAAATAGCTGTAAGCTAGTGCATAATTTGCACTAACACGGTTATTACTTGTTTTTGCATAAGCATTATTGAAAAAGGCTTTTAAATCAGATATACTTTCGTCCGAACGATTCGTTCTATAATAACTTTCGGCACGCCAAAACAAACATTCAGCTGAGTATTTTCCGTTGGAAGAACTTTGCAATGAAAGTGAAAAATACTCGATGGCTTTATTTATGTTTTTTGATGTAAAAGCGTCTGTACCTAATTGATACAATAAATATTCTTTGGTTTCGAGTAATTTGGAATTAGGCTGTTTTACTTTTAAAATAGATTGGTTTGCCGCCTCATAATTTTTTGTTGTTAAATATACCGATGTCAGGTAGTCATAAGCTCTATCAGAATATTTAGAACTAGGAAATTCGGACAATAACTGCTCAAAAGCTGTAATTGATTCGCCAAATGCCGAAGTGGTTTGATAAGAGGTGAGGGCATAATTATACAAAGCTTCTTCACGTATGGTTTTATTGAAGCTCGTGCGTAGGGATGCTTCGTATGCCAAACGTGCATTGTTAATATCGTTGAGTTTTATGAATGAATTTCCGAGATGTAAATATGCATTCTCAGTTATTTCATCAGTCAATGTGGTTACTTTCGATAAATAATGAACTGCGTTTGTATAATCTTTAATTTGAAAATACGATAACCCCAATAAGTACATGTCGATACGCAATACCTGTGGGAAAATTTTCTCGTAGTTATTCAAACATGTGATGGCATTGGCATAATCCTGTTTCCGATAAGCAATTTCGCCCATAATGCGGTAAATTTCAGCATTGCTTTTATTTTCAGGATTGTTTTTCAATAAATTTTCAGCCCTATTACTTAATTTGTCGTAATCATTTTGTGCATAATTTATTTGAACAATGTAATAAGGTACAATATTTTTATATGTGGGATGAAGTTCTAATTTGAGGAATTCTGGCAAAGCAAGTTCATAATTTTTCAACGTATATTCGGTGTATGCATAATAATAACTTGCCGAAACATCATATTCTGTTTTCATTTTTTTCAACTCCTTAAAAAAGGGAAGTGCCTGAATATAATTTTTTGTTACGAGGCAGGAATATCCTTTGCAAAACATAAAACTCACCCGTTCTGGTTCTGCTAATCGTTTTTCATTCACTTGATTAAAAAAGGTCAAAGCTTTGATATAATCATTCCGTTCATAAATAAGCATTCCAACCATATAATATGTTTGATCAATAAATGGGGAATATGGATGATGTGTTAAATATTTATTCAATAAATAATCTGCGCTTTGCAACCGTAATTCGTATGCATTGGCAGCTAAATAGAATTCTGCTTCTTGTATCTGACCAGCATGATTTGTTTTTGTCGATTTCAGAAAATCATCGAAACTTCGATAAGAAGCTACATATTTTTGATGAGAATAAAGCTCTTTTCCTTGATTAAACAGCAAATCGCGATGAGTATAAATAAGGGTCTGCTGACCGCATATTTTATAAAAAAACGAAACTATAAGCAGATTTAAAACAATTATTTTTTTCATTATAGATTAGGAAATTTTATTTAAAAGCAAATTGACAAATCGTAATTATTAATTCTATTTAATATTGAAATCCGTTATTTTTTTTAAATATTTTTATGGCTTTTTGTATAGATTTTAAACCAAAAACTTCAGGTTTAAGTTCATTTATTGGGACAAAAAAACAAGCTTCTACATCGTCCATTGCTTTCAGTTGGGTATAATCTTCGAGTTGACAAGCAAAAAATAAATCTAGTGTTGGAGTTGATAAACCACTGTATTCATATGTATTAGGTAGTGAAAACAAGTAGTCGATGGTAATTATTTTTGCTTGTAATTCTTCCATTATCTCACGTATGATTGCATCCTCTGCAGACTCATTGTTGTCCACAAAGCCACCCGGTAAGTCCAATGTTCCTTTTTCGGGTTCTTTTCCACGTCGGCATACCAGCAATTCACCTGTTACGTTCAGAATAAATGCTGCCACTGCAGCCGAAGCATTCATATAAAACACAAAACCGCAATGTTCACAATGTTTTGATTTTTCATTGTTTTGAACAAATGCGGCTGAACCACAAACTGGACAATGTGTGAAAAATTCGGAAAAATGCATAAAAAGTTTTAGTTAATTATATCGATTTTTTAAAAATTCATATTAAGCCCGAAATTGCATTTGATACAAAATCATTTAACCTAAGACAAAGATACCTGTTTTATTTGAATGAACACATAAGTTGTGATTTTAAGGGAAAAAGCGGCAAAATTTAAAGATTTAGTTTTAAACATCAGTTTTCATCAACGATTAACACTTTTCTTAGTGTGACAAAAATCATTCCTAAAACGGAAAATATTTTACATTCGTATATGATAAATAGTTCCTGATGCAAAGTTTTGTTCATAACTTTTAGATAACCGGTTTATTTAATTACATTTAAAGTACTATTTTTGCAAAAAAATAAACATATGAACCGAAAATTAACTTTTTCAGTGGATGATGAATCCAGTGATATTATTAAAAGATACGAGCAGTTTCTTTCGGGAAAAGCTACCGGATATTTTGATGTTGATGAATTGGAAAGTATTGTAGAATATTATTTACAACATGGACGTACCAAAGATTGTACAAAAGTATTGGAATTTGGTTTGAAATTGCATCCAAACAACAATGCTTTAAAAACCAAGCGGGCAAAAATATATTTGGCCACAGGCGATGATAAAAAAGCATTTCGAATTCTCAATAAACTAACTGAAACAAATGATTATGAGGTTATTATACTTAAAATTGAAGTTTTGGTAAAGCAAGATCGATTTGACGAAGCGCATTTGTTATGCAAAAAAATAATCGAAGAAGAAACGGTAGAATTAGACAGCGTTTATCTGGATATTGCTTTTATATACTTGGGTCAAGGTCTTTTTAACATGGCATTAAAGCTTTTGGAAAGGGGCGATGTTGAAAACAATAGAAATATCGATTTGCTTTTCGAATTGGCATTTTGTTACGAGCAAAACGATGATTATGAAAAAGCAATACAAACGTACAATCGGATTATTGACATTGATTCGTATACCGATGAAGCCTGGTTTAATTTAGGGCAAATCTATTTTGCTTTGCAAGATTTTCCCAAAGCGCTGGAAGCCTACGAGTTTGCCCTAACTATCGACGAAAATGATTCGCTTACCTGCCTGCAAAAAGGTCATGTACATTTTCAACTTGATCAGTTTGAGTTGGCCATCGAAAGTTATTTGGATTACAAAAAAATGACATCGAATATCTGGGAGACTGAGATTTTCATTGCCGAATGCTACGAAAGAATGGAACGCTACGAAGAATCCATTTTATATTATCAGCAATCACTTGATAGTCACCCAAATAATTTTGATGCATTCACCGGAATTGGAATTTGTTTGTTAGAACAGGAAAAGTTTGGAGAAAGTAAAATCTATATTGAGCGAGCACTTGAAATTGACAAAGATGCTTCTGATGCCTGGGTCTATCTGGCTGAAGTATTTATCGGACTGGAAGAAACGGAAAATGCGTTGGAAGCCTATTTAAAATCGGTAAGCATAGAATATGCACAACCCGATACTTTGATGGCAATTGCCAATATTTATTTAGAAGATGGCGTCTATAACAGTGCTCTGCGATATTATCTTGAGGCTCAATCTTTAGATAACACGTTGGAACATATCGATTTGTTTATTGGAGTGGCTCATTTCAAAAACGAAAATATTTTGGATGCAATTCCTTACCTTCATAAAGCAGTTATTGAAAACGAGCATGCTGCCGAGATGTTTTTGGAACTTTGCCCTGAAGCAATCGAAACATTATTTGTAAAATAAGTGAAAATATTTAATTGATGAGAAAATATTTAGTTATGACAAAGAAATTTTTATTTGTATTTACCTTGTTTTTTGTTGCAATTTCAATTCAGGCTAATTCTGTCGGTAAACCAGAATTAGCATCTGCCGACACGGCTTCATTTATTCAACAAATCGAAGAATGGTACAAGGTAAATACTAACTATTACAGTATCACAGTTTTAATGGCTTGCGAAAGTTCTATACTTCCTGTACCGTCAGAAATGGTAATTCCACCTGCGGTGTATATTGCCATGAATCCCGAAAGCGATTTGAATATTTTATTAATAATTTTGTTTGGAACTATTGGGGCTTTGATTGGTGCTTCGTTTAACTATTTTATATCTAGGTGGTTGGGGCGATTTGTGATTTACAAATTTGCCGATAGCAAAGTCGGAAATTTGTTGATGTTGAGTAGTGAAAAAATCAAGAAATCCGAAAAGTTTTTTAATGACCACGGTAAAACATCAACTTTTATAGGTCGACTAATACCGGTTGTCCGACATCTCATTTCAATTCCTGCCGGATTGGCAAAAATGAATTATTTTAGTTTTTTACTTTATACCACTTTGGGTGCCGGACTTTGGAATATTATTCTTGCCGGAATGGGCTATTTAGCCGGCGAAAATCGCAACCTGATAAATTCATACAGTCACGAATTATCCTATTTGTTTTTAGGAGTAGGAATTTTACTTTTGGGCTGGTTGATGTTGAAAACAATACGAAAAAAGAAATAAATCATATCAAATGAAACAATTTGGATTAATAGGCTTTCCACTTGTTCACACATTTTCGAAACGGTTTTTTACCGAAAAATTTGAACGGGAAAACATAAATGCCCGTTACGATTTATTCGAATTGAAAAACATCTCCGATTTCACAGACTTACTTCAAATCAACCAACTTTTCGGGTTGAATGTGACTATTCCGTACAAAGAAAAGGTGATGGCTTATTTGGACGAGTTAGACGATACTGCTGCAAAAATTGGCGCAGTAAACGTTATAAAATTTATTCGAGCTAACGGTAAATTAACCTTGAAAGGTTACAATTCAGATTCCATAGGTTTCGAAAAATCAATAAAACCATTACTTCAGCCTTTTCACCGAAAAGCACTGATTCTAGGTACCGGCGGTGCTTCCAAAGCTATAGTCTATACTCTTCGCAAACTGGGAATTGAAACTACCCATGTATCTCGTAACAAACAACCTGATATGTTGACATACAGCCAATTGACTGTAAAAATTCTTGGAGATTATTTGGTAATTGTGAATGCAACTCCGGTTGGTACTTTTCCGCACACCAACGAATGCCCTGATATTCCCTATTCATTTCTTACAAAAAAACATATTTTATTTGATGTGGTCTACAATCCTGCAGAAACATTATTTCTGAAAAAAGCAAAACAACAAGGAGCTCAGGCTCTTAACGGCGAAGCAATGTTAGAAGGACAAGCAGTTGCAGCTTGGGAAATATGGAATGAAATAAGATAAAATTGTAATTTCAATACCTAAAGCAAACAACAGTTCTAAACTCAATTCACAATTTTTGGAACATTCAAGTCGAATCACGACTTATGGGTTTTTGCTGATACATTATTGAAAGCCTGACTTTTGCAACTGTGATATACAGATCTGGAGTCAGACTACCACTTAATACCATAAAAAGGGTATATAAAATGCCAAAGAAATGGTATTTCATCATACTATCATATTTCTGAACTTTGCCCCTGAATAAAAATACCCCAATTATTGTAAAAGTAAATTATAAAGTTAGAATGAAGATGTTTGAAAGATTTTTTCTCTTAAAAAAGAATTCTCCAAAATAAGTAGTTACAAGTATTTAGTTACGCATTACAAGATTGTTTAGCTGGACATTAATTTCAAAAAACATATCAATAATTATTACATATTATTTAAATAAATATTTACATAAATTCTTTCTTAAGTTCCCATTAGGGAATTAAGGTGGCTGAAAAAATTCTAAGAAACAATGAGCAAAATATCAGTAAATGGAAAAATACAAGACGTAAATACTCCAATTTCAATTATAGATTTAATAACACAAAATAATGTTGCTCAACCGAGCATGGTCTCCATACAATTGAACGGTCAGTTTGTGAATAGGGATGATTACGAAAATACTCAGATTTCAGAAGGTGATGAAGTAGATTTTCTCTATTTTATGGGGGGTGGACAATAATATTTTACAATTTACAATTGGAAATGCAAATAAAATTTACAAACTTGGTTATTAAGTAGTTACAAGTATTTAGTTACGAGTTACAATACTGTTTAGCTGGACATTATTTCATAAAACATATCAATAATTATTACATATTACTTAAATAGTAAATGGTAAATAAAAAAATAGTAAATAAACGACATGGATTTTACTGAAGTTCAAATACAACGATATAGTCGTCATATTCTACTACAAGATGTGGGTGTGGAAGGACAAGAAAAAATTAACAACGGTAAAGTACTGATTGTTGGAGCTGGTGGACTTGGTGCACCTATTGCGCTTTATTTGGCCGCAGCTGGTGTCGGAACAATTGGGATTATTGATGGTGATGTGGTGGATTTAAGCAACTTACAACGTCAAGTTATTCATTTTACACCCGATGTAAATAAACCCAAAGTAATATCTTCAAAAGAAAAAATTAATATGATTAATTCGGATGTAAAAGTAATTACTTATTATAAATTACTGACTGCCGAAAATGCGTTGGAAATCATTCAGAATTATGATTTTGTAGTAGATGGAACGGATAATTTTCCGGTAAAATTTTTAATAAATGATGCTTGCGTTATTGCTAAAAAACCATTTTCACACGGTGGCATTCTACGCTTTGATGGACAAACATTGACTTATGTGCCTGGTTCAGCTTGTTACAGGTGTTTATTCCACTCGCCACCACCACCAAATGTAGTTCCAACCTGTTCACAAGCAGGAGTTCTCGGTGCAATTGCAGGTATGCTAGGTACTATACAAGCAGCGGAAGTGTTGAAATATTTGACTGGCGTTGGCGATTTACTTACCAATCGAATATTGACATTCAATGCCAAAACAATGGAATTCAGAACAATAAAAACAAAACATAACGATTATTGCCCAGTTTGTGGTAGTCATCCAACTGTAACTGGATTGATTGATTATGAACAAGCTGTGTGTGAAATTGAAAGTCTGAGAAAAAATAAATAAGACTCAAAACCCCTAATATGGCAAAAAGTAAAATTTACCAAAAAAAACTTACAACTCATTTTACCTTTTGGGCTAATAGTAAATAAAAAAAATGGTAACAACAGAAATAAAATTAAATCCGAATACAAAAAAACTTTCTCTTATTGGCTTCAGCGGCGATTTCGATAAGCTGGTTGCATTTTTTACCTTAGCCACAGGTGCGGCAGCCGTAGGTTATGAAGTAAATTTATTCTTCACTTTTTGGGGCTTAGATGGTATTAAAATCAAACAAGGTCGCAGCCCTATGGGTAATGGATTTTTAACAAAAGTGTTCGGTGTTTTTATGGGAGGACTTAAAAGTGCTCCGGTAAGTAGGTTGAACTTTGGAGGAATCAGCCCAAAAATTTTCCGTTATATGATGCGTAAAAACAATGTAGCTACATTGGAAGAATTAGTAGAAGCAGCCAAAGTGCTCAACATTAATTTTTATGCATGTGAAATGGCAATGCAAATTCTCGGGATTCAAAAAACAGATTTAATACCGGAAGTAAAAGATGTAATCGGTGTTGCTTCATTCTTGAAAATTGCAGATGGAGGACAAACTCTTTTTATTTAATTTACAATTTATTCATTTCCAATTTAATATATAAAAAAATGGCAAACTACAAACTAGATATCACAAAAGAACATTGTCCAATGACTTTTGTAAAAACCAAAATAGAACTTTCGAAACTAAAATCGGGCGATACGCTTGAAGTATTACTAACAGATGGCGAACCACTCGAAAATGTACCAAGAAGTTCGACTGAACAGGGATTTAAAGTGCTCTCAATTAATGAAGCTAATGTAAAAGGAACTCATACTGTAGTTTTTCAAAAATGATACGTATACCAACACATATCTACGATGGAATAGTGACACATGCATACTCGGAATTACCAAACGAGGCTTGTGGTTTATTGGTTGGTAAAGAGAGTGAAGTCTTTTTACAATATGAGCTGACCAATATAGACCATAGTCCAGAACATTTTTCGTTCGATACGGCTGAACATTTTCAGGTTTTTCGTTCTTCTAGAACCGAAGGATTAGAAATTATTGCCAACTATCATAGTCACCCCGAAACAACTGCTCGCCCTTCAATGGAAGATATTAGGCTTGCTTACGATGTAAATATTTTGTATCTGATTGTTTCGTTGGCAGCAGAAATTCCCGTATTAAAAGCTTTCAGCATTCAAAATGGCATTTACTCGGAAGTTCCCATAGAAGTTTTTGATGATTAAATTCTTCAATATATTAATCTATGTAGTTACAAATATTTTGTTACGAGTCTGTTTATCTGTATATTAATCACATAAAATATTTTATAAAATATTACTAGAATGGATGTTGTTATTAAAATATTGAATTTAAAATATACAGTTAACAACAAATAAATCATTTCTTTCTTAGAGTCAGTCTGTTAAAATGTTGGAATTTATATAAGATATAGTGAGACTTGGAGTTACATTATTGATTACATGGCTTGTAATTGCATTTGTGATAACCTGACTTGTAGTCAGGAAATTTCTTCAATTTATTTTAGCATGTTAAATTTATTGATGGCAGGCAATGTAGAAGAAACCTCAAAAAGTAAATTGGTTTTATTTGAGAAAAAAGAAAAGTTTATTCTTAATTTTATGCAGACCAATATAATTATCAACTTGAAAAGATTACTTTGTTTGACCCCCTGTCTTACTAATGTGTATTGGCAAAAGCATTTACAGACTTTAATTCAATGCGAAAAAAAAGATTTGAAAGGAGAATATACCCTAAAAATTTGGTCGAATTATTTACCTACGACCAACTACTAACGACCAACTTCTTTATATAATCCTTCACACGCATCCTCCAGTAAATCAATTACATATTCAAATCCTTTAGCACCGCTAAAGTAAGGGTCAGGGACTTCGGTGGCTCTCAGTTTATGACAGAAATCAGTAATTAATCTGATTTTTTGTTGAAAGGACTTTGAAGGAGCGAGTTGCATTAAACCATTGATGTTCTGATTATCCATACCAATAATCAAATCAAAATAATCGAAATCATCTTTTGTCACAGGACGCGACCGATGGGTAAGTTGATAACCTCGCTGTGATGCATACATCCGCATTCGACTATCGGGTAAATCGCCTTGATGATAATCCAATAAACCTGCTGAATCAATCTCAAAATCAGCTTTTTGATCTTTGCGTTCCAATATCTTTAAAAAAATGTCTTCAGCCATTGGCGATCGACAAATATTACCAAGACAAACAAAAAGAATGGAAGTCATAAAAAAAATTGTGGTATATAGTTCTTGCATTATTAACCTGAGTTCGGGATAAGAAAGTGTGTCAAAAAGTTGTATCATAGGAGTTTAT
>JACDZH010000383.1 GCA_013426815.1 Paludibacter sp. | reverse complement strand
GGTGGTTCGGTAGCTTTATTTCTGATACATGCTTTTACCAAACGAGCTACCGAAATAAGAGCCAAAGCGGTCCGATTTGTATCGCTATGGGTGTTAGCGGTGGCTCCATTGGCCTTGGTGGCCGGTTGGTGGTATTGGTTTAGCATCCCCGATTTAATGAAAAGCCATTTATCGGTAGCATTGGGCACTATCCAATTTCAAAACTGGTACAAACTAATTATTAAAATTTTAGTTTCAGGAGTCGTCTTAGCTGTTATTTTATCCATTATACAGTTATTCAAACCAAAATTCAAATACGCCATCGTGTTTTATGCCATATTGGTGTTGTGGTTAAGTGCGTGTTTGGGTGTATTTGAGCGTGCACGTGAATTTGTACGCAAACCATTTATTATCAAAAACTACATGTATGCCAATGGGTATAAAGTGGAAGATTACCCTTTGTTGCTCAAAGATGGTATTCTGAAACATGCCGACTTTGTAAGTACCAAAGAAATAACGCCCGATAATAAAGTTGAAGCAGGTAAAAATGTGTTTATGCTGGCTTGTGCCCAATGTCACACTATTAATGGCATGAATTCAATAACAGCCAACTACAACCGAATGTATGGAGCTGAAAAGCCTTGGAACAGAGAAGCTATGCATCAATACATCCGCAGTATGCACAATGCGCGCACCTATATGCCACCATTCCCTGGCAATGAAGCAGAGATTGATGCTTTGGTTACTTATTTCAAAGTGGTTCAATATCAGCCCGATCCGGAGATTAACAAAGATGGATACACCAAGCTATCCATTACAAAAGAGCAAAACAAATTGATGATGGATTTTATGAATCGCAAAGACAGCACTTTTAAATCGTCGAATTAATATTGTTTCATAAATTTTTTCAGTTAAAAAAATACACAATCAACTCAAATAAAAGCAATGAATATATTATCAATTTTATTAACAGCCAGTGGCATAGGTAAAGATATTACTTTGCCGCTTCCCATTCCGGAATGGATACTTGTGGTGGTATTAATTATTATGTTTTTGGTACATATCCTGTTTATCAACTTAATGGTTGGAGGCACTATGCTCTCGTTTTTTTACCAACTAAAAGGCAAAAAGAACAAAGAATATCTGACTTTATCCGAAGAAATTGGCAAAACCATTACCGTAAACAAAAGTATGGCTGTGGTAATGGGTGTAGCACCACTATTAGCAATTAATACGCTTTATACCAAGTTTTTTTATACCGCCAATTCGCTCACCGGTTTGGTTTGGCTATTGGTCATACCGCTTGTAATTATCTCATTTTTATTAATCTACCTGCACAAATACACTTTCAAATCCCTCGAAAACCGACAGGGATTACATCTCACTATTTTGGGTGGCGCATTGGCAATTTTTCTTTTCGTTCCTTTTATTTTTCTGACTAATATAAATTTGATGCTTTTCCCCGATAAATGGGCAGTTGTTCGCGGGTTTTGGGATGCATTGTTTTTACCATCGGTTTTCACCCGTTATTTCCATTTTATAATAGCTACTTTAGCCATTACTGCGTTGTTTTTGGTGGGATACATTGGTCGTAAAAAGTATCTCTTTGAAGAGAAATTCAGTAATATCGACAAAAAAGAACTTCAAAGGCAATTGTATAAAATAGCTTTCTTTGCCAATCTTGCTCAATTTGTGGTTGGAACTCTCAATTTGTTGACATTACCTACAATTGGCCTGAAAGCCGACACACTTATTACCATTATTGGAGGTGCTGTAATTGCCATTATACCAACCTATTATATGTGGAAAGAAACAAAGGCAAAAGCCGAAAATGTAGGTAAATATTTTGGGCGCATCGTAGTTCTACTTTCCATTACCGTGTTGCTTATGGGTACAGGGCGGCATTTTTACCGTGCCAATGCAGTACAAAAATATCAGGTAGAAATGCAAAAAAACACAGATAAATACCTGGCCGAATTGAAAGTTGCACAGCACGAAGCAAAACTAAAGGTGGAAGCCGATGCCAAAAAAGGAATTTCGGGCAAAGCACTTTTCGAATCGAAATGCATCATGTGTC
>JACDZH010000382.1 GCA_013426815.1 Paludibacter sp. | reverse complement strand
GTATGGAGGAGTTCCAGTTTTCAGGAAAGAGTTTCTGTATTTCGTTTATTTTTGTTTGGTTGATCTTATCCAGGACATAGGTCAACCAACCAGTCTGATTTGCTTTTGACAATTTGCAACATCCAAAGAAAGTGTAATACATTGCTGCATCCCGAGCCGCCCTATGATTTCCACAGAATAGATAATTTTTTCGTCCTATTGCCATGGGACGGATGGAATTTTCTACTGGATTGTTGTCAATTACAAAACGAGCATCAGTCACATACCTTGTTAGGCGAGGCAACATTGAAAAAGTATAGTTGATCGCTTTTTCAAGCAAGCTTTTTGGCAAGAGCTCCCCGGCAATGGAATACATCCATCTCTCAAATTCACGAATAACTGCAAGTGATTGTTTTGTTCGTTTTTCTATGATTTGTTCATTGCTGGCATTTCTTTCTTTGAGGTTGGCTTCTACTTCATAGAGTTTGGCAATAAAGGACAAAGCGATTTCTGCCCTTTCTCTGTCTTCAGAAAGTGCTTTTTCAAAATAACGGCGTGCGTGTGCCCAACAGCCTAGTAAAAGAATGTCTTTTTTGTTTTCGTAAATACTGTATGCATCATATCCATCAGTCTGAATCGTTCCTTTATAGTCACGAAGCAAGGAAACAACCACCCGTTGAGCCCGTGAACCTTGGTCGTAATGAAAAAAGACCATTTTCTTGTGAATCGATCTCACAATCCATAAGTATGCTTTTACTGCTTTGCTTTTTTCATTATCAATCACTGGTATGGTGGACTCATCGACCTGTATATATCCAGATTCAACAACTTCTTTTGCCATTGCCTGATAAAGAGGATTCAGTAATACAGCTATCGCCTCGAACCAGTCGCTAATAGTGGATGCCGAGAGCACAATGCCTTGTCGTTTGAGTATTTCCAATACACGATATACTGGTAAATGGTCTACAAATTTGCTTACAATTAGAAATGCCAATAAATCAGATCCAGCAAAACTCTTAGCAATGGGTGCTTCGGGTAATTCAGCCTGATATATGGCTGTTGCAATATGGTTTTGAGGTTGAACTTTCAGGCGGTAAATAGGGCGTATGATATGCTCCACCCAAAGTGTTCCAGGTTTGTAATGAAGTACTTCTTTTACATCTTCTCCAATTCGAACCATATCTGAGAGATTCTCAATAGCAGGTTCGATTACACGCACCACGCGCTCTATAGCTTCAGGAATGGCTTGAAGTTTGGGTTTTCTCTTTTGAGTTTGCACACGATTTCGGCGAATCTCGGACTCTTGGCTTATCTCTTCCAGCACAGGCTTAATGTACGGTGTTTCCTCTTGAAGCTGAGCCTGTGCATTGAAATTAAGACATAGTTGACTTGGATCTTGAGGGATAAACCGCTCCGACTTCTTTCCAAACATTACACGCTTAAAATAAAGCAACTCTTGCTCCATTTTAAGGTTCTCTTCTTTCAGCTTCACCAACTCAGCATCTCTTTGAGAAAGTTCAGCTGTTTTCTGCTCCAACTCGGCCATTTTTAAGGCTAGTTGAAGCTGTAAATTTGCTGCTATTTCTTTCTCTTTCATGCAACAAAGATACAATAAATCAATTGATTACACAAGTATTTTCACCAAAATAAACAACCATTTTTCAAGAAATATTGAATCTTTTACGGCGTCTGGTATTTGGATTTACACCTTCCATGAGCAACACTAATTCATCCCAACGAAGGGGTGTAAATTGAATTTTTTCATTGAACATGAGCTTTGACATACGTCCCTGCTCTAGTCGCTTGTGGTATATTACAAAGCCTCCACGTTCCCAATGAAGAAGTTTTAAAGTATTGCGAGAACGATTTACAAATAAATAAACCTTGCCATCGCTTGGTCGTAAGTTCGTGCCACTATTGGTAACAATGCCAGACAAAGTATTGAATCCTTTGCGTAAATCCACATAAGTGGAATAAAGATATAAACTGTTATTTTCATTTATCGAGAACATAGCTTTTTTATGCTAAGTTCTGACTTTTATAGAAACCTTAAAAGACGGACTTTACCGAATGCTTAC
>JACDZH010000381.1 GCA_013426815.1 Paludibacter sp. | reverse complement strand
GAGTCCAAGAACAGTATCACGTATTGAATGATAGCCTTCAAATACAGTGAATAACGCTACTCCACCAAGTTTCTCTAAGGTTAGTATTACAGCTTCATTTTGATTCATTTATCCTGCAATTTTATAAATGGTTAATTTTCCTCTTTTCTCTGGGTTGGCGTTTATGCTTCTCTTTGCGTCTACTCTATTTATGTTAAATTGGCTATATAGATCATCGAAAAAATTGTCGTTTGAATCTTTTCCTTTTACATCGGAGTTGCTTAATATCCATTGATGCCCCATCATGTCCAATTTTGTACAAAAGTCTCTCAATCTTATTTGCTCGAAGTCGTTAAACTCGTCTTTTGCGTAGGAATTAAAACTGGAAGTTGCGTTCAAAGGTTTGTAAGGTGGGTCGAAATAAAATATTGAGTTTTGGTTCACTGAATCGAGCGTCTTTTGATAGTCTCCGCATAAAATTTCAACTCTTTGAAGTGCTTTGCTAACTGCTAAAATATTTTCACTGTCGCAAATTGTCGGTTTCTTGTACGAACCCATCGGAACATTATATCCGTTGCTTTTATTTACTCGGTAAAGTCCGTTAAAGCAAGTCCGATTTAGAAAGATAAAAAGCGCAGCTTGTATGCTTTTTTCTGTATTTCGGGTGTTATATAATTCTCGTTTCTCGTAATAATATTCTTTCTTTTCTGTTTCTTTTGAGTCAAGCGAGTGATACTCGTTTTGTAAGATTTCAAGGACTGAAATTAATTCTTTCGGCTTTGAAGCAATTGTTTTATAGGTGTTTATCAAGTCTGCGTTAATGTCGTTTATAACAGCTTTTTCCATGTTTGGAAAGTTGTTTAACATCCAAAATAAAATCGCTCCACTACCTACAAATGGTTCAATATAAGTAAACTTAGAATTATTGAATTGAAAAGGCAACGCCTTTTCAATTTCTGATATTAATTGAGTTTTTCCACCTGCCCATTTCAAAAATGGTTTCGCTATTTTGTTCTCCATTGTGTCGTTCTATTTCCTTTTGTTGTAGATGCAAAGTTAAGCATTTTTCTCAGGTTTTATCTTTGTCTTTTTCGCTTTTTTTCAAGTATCGAAATTGTCTGAAAATGAGGTGTTCTTGGTCTTCTTTTTTTTACTAGGGCTACGCCTAACGACCGAGGCTATGCGCATTTGGCGGCACCGTTGTACGGTATGTTTCATTTGCGGGAGCGTTCACTGTCGTGGAACGACTAAGTGAATGCGTGAGCAAAGACCGCTAAATGCACGTCAGCCAGCCAATGTGCTTAGGCGCGTGTTAGCAGCTAGCATTTTTCAATATTATTGTCTGTATTCATTGTTTCTCTAATTTTGTCTATATACATAGTTCTAACAATAACAGTCTTAGCAATGAAGTCGTGTAATGCTCTTTTTCTTTTGTTAAATAGAAGAACAAAAAATTCGCTATAAACCCAAGTGTTTGATGACCAAGTGTAAATTGTAAAGAGTAGTGGTGTTAAGCTCATTACGTATTTTTGTTTTGTCAGCCAAGTTAGGCTTTCATAATGAGTTTTGTCGGCTTGAGAAAGTGCTATTATCTGTATAATTGAAGCGAAAATTGTCAAACTTATAGTCACGATTTCTCTTAGAATCGCTTCTTTCCACGAAACGTCAGACCCGTCAATTTTTAAAATTTTAATTCCCATAATTAATTTCCCTGGTGTTCCGCCATATTTTTTCACAAGATAAATTCTATACCAGATAGTAAAAATTAAATTTGGAATTAAGGTATAATAATAGTAATTCATAGAAAGTCCATTCAGAAATAATATGAAAACCACAACGGGAATCATTATTATAAAGTCAAGAAGTAGCGAACCAAGTCTAATCCAAAAACCGGCATAAATACTTGTCGAAATCCCATTAATTTTCAAGGGTGTTTTTTTTGTTGTCATGTTATTTGATTTATTTGTTTTCTTTCTTTCTTTCATTCTTTCTTTCTTTCTTTCTTTTCTTTTTTTTTATATGCCTGCAGCTAACGACCGAGGCTATGGGCATTTGGCGGCACCGTTGTACGGTATGTTTCATT
>JACDZH010000037.1 GCA_013426815.1 Paludibacter sp. | reverse complement strand
ACGGTGGTGTGAGAGGACGAAACGGGAACTAATCCCGTTTCTCCTACTCGATTTATTCCCCTCTCCTCAAAGAGAGGGGTTAGGTGTGAGGTCTATTTTACTTCTTCAAAATCCACATCCGTTACATCACCTTGTTTGTTTCCTTCGTTTGAACTTTGTTGTCCACCAAAGTCATGACCCGGTTGTTGTGCGCCACCTTGTGCATTTTGAGCATTATACATTTCCTGACTTGCAGATTGAAATACCGTGTTCAACTCAGTAGTAGCAGCATCAATGGCAGGAATATCCTTAGCTTTGTGTGCTTCTTTCAATTTTGCCAACGCAGCTTCGATTGGTCCTTTTTTGTCAGTAGGAATTTTATCACCAATTTCGGTCAATTGTTTTTCTGTTTGGAAAATCAAACTGTCAGCATGGTTCAGTTTATCAATTTTTTCTTTTTCCTTAGCATCACTATCTGCGTTAGCAGCAGCTTCGTCTTTCATACGTTTAATTTCAGCATCACTCAAGCCCGAAGAGGCTTCAATACGGATACTTTGAGTTTTTCCGGTTGCTTTATCTTTAGCCGAAACATGTAAGATACCATTAGCATCAATATCAAATGTTACTTCAATTTGAGGTTCTCCTCGGCGCGAAGGCATAATACCATCCAGATGAAAACGACCTATTGATTTGTTTTGGTTTGCCAACGGACGTTCACCTTGCAAAATATGAATTTCTACCGAAGGTTGATTGTCGGCAGCAGTTGTAAATGTTTCCGATTTTTTGGTTGGAATTGTTGTGTTAGCTTCAATTAATTTAGTCATCACACTTCCCATGGTTTCAATACCCAACGATAGTGGAGTTACATCTAACAACAATACATCGGTAACTTCACCGGTCAACACACCACCTTGAATGGCTGCACCTACTGCTACAACTTCATCAGGATTAACACCTTTTGAAGGAGCTTTTCCGAAAAACTTTTCAACTGCTGTTTGAATGGAAGGAATACGTGTTGACCCGCCAACTAAAATAATTTCGTCAATATCACCAATGGTCAAACCGGCATTTTTCAAAGCTGTACGACATGGTGCAATGGTTTGTTGAATTAAATCGTCAATCAATTGTTCAAATTTTGCGCGAGTCAAAGTGCGTACTAAGTGACGTGGAACGCCATCTACTGGCATAATATAAGGCAAGTTGATTTCAGAAGATGTTGTATTCGACAATTCAATTTTTGCTTTTTCTGCAGCTTCTTTCAACCGTTGTAAAGCCATTGGATCTTTACTTAAGTCAATTCCACTGTTTTCATTTTTGAATTCCTGTACTAACCAGTCGATTATACGATGATCGAAATCATCTCCACCAAGGTGTGTGTCACCGTCAGTCGATTTTACTTCAAATACACCGTCACCCAATTCTAATACCGAAACGTCATGTGTTCCACCACCGCAGTCGAAAACTACAATTTTCAAATCCTTGTTAGTTTTGTCCAAACCATAAGCTAAAGCAGCAGCAGTCGGTTCGTTTACAATACGACGAACATTTAAACCTGCAATTTCACCGGCTTCTTTGGTTGCCTGACGTTGAGCATCGTTAAAGTAAGCTGGTACGGTAATAACGGCATCGGTTACTTCAGTTCCAAGATAATCTTCGGCAGTTTTTTTCATTTTTTGAAGTATGATGGCCGAAATTTCTTGTGGAGAATATAAACGTCCATCGATATCTACACGTGCTGTATTATTATCACCTTTTACTACTTTAAATGGAACACGTCCAATTTCTTTTGTCAAACGGTCGTAGGTTTCACCCATAAAACGTTTGATAGAAAATACCGTTTTTGTTGGGTTGGTAATGGCCTGACGTTTTGCAGGGTCACCTACTTTGCGTTCGCCGCCTTCAATAAATCCAACTACAGAAGGCGTGGTACGTTTTCCTTCGCTGTTGGAGATAACGATTGGTTCGTTACCTTCCATTACAGAAACACACGAATTGGTGGTTCCTAAGTCAATTCCAATAATTTTTCCCATGATTTTTGAGTTTATTTTTTAATTAGTTTGATGTTTCGTTTTTATGATAACATTTCACTTTTTACAAACGATATGCCATTGAAATATTTTAAAAATTTAATTTACTTTTGACAAAAAAAGTCAGAACTAAATTTGAAAATTGAATTTATTTACTGACAAAAAGTCGGAAATTGGCAGTTGTAATACTCTAAATAGCTTAGAATATCTACTAAGTTAAGCTTATGTGGAACTTTGAATCTTCTTTGTTGTACTTTGTGGATTATTATTGTTAGTTAAAGAGTTAGAAAACGTAAATTTTGATTAATCCAACTTATTTGTTCGTGTGTCAATTATTTAGTATTTTTGTAAAATGAAACAAACTATTTTTAATGTTGAGTCTCCATTGAAAAAGCAGGTATATACACACAGAATATACGGAATTGACAGATTATCACTAAATATTTTACAGGATTATAACAATTATCTGATAATTAAATATATATCGACATTTAATTATTGCAATTTTTCCTTTATTCCAGTTTTTCAGTGTGTTTAAGATTTTTGGATTGAACTCAAAGTTATGTTTTTTATTAGCTTAAGTATAACTGATTTTGTCGATATTAAATCATATCTAATACTTTAATTACAAGTGATTCAATGGTTTAGAAAAGTAACACATGAAATAGCAGAATCAAGTAAAAAAACTCATTTTTACTTTTTTAAGACAATTTAACGGTCAATATGTATTCATTATGCCAATCACATACTTAAGCATAGGTACAAACCTTGGCGATAAGCAGAAAAACCTAAGCACTGCAGTGCTGGCTTTATCCTCAAAAGTAGGAACAGTGTTGTGTGTTTCAACTTTTTATACATCTAAACCTTGGGGATTCGATTCGGAAAATGACTTTTTGAATGCTGTAGTTCAATTGCACACAGAGCTTAATCCTTTTCAACTTTTAGAAAAAAACCAGGAACTTGAGAGGAAACTGGGACGTAAAGAAAAAACCACCACCAATTATACCGACCGTATAATTGATATTGATATTTTGCTTTACGATAATGTAGTAATAAGTGATATGAAATTAAAAATCCCGCATCCACTCTTGGAGGAACGGGATTTTGTGTTATTGCCATTGGCAGAAATTGCACCCGATTTAGTACATCCGGTATTGGGAAAAAAAATGGTGGAATTGATAAATAGTAAAAACTTAAAATGTAAAAAAGCAATATAAGTATAATATAATAATTAATGATATTTTTATTGTAGTTAATATTCAGAAAAACAGACTTGTAACTCGTAACTAATTTCTTGTGATTACTTATTCATGATCCCGGGTGTGATATTCTTCCAAAACTTTCAATGCCTGAACGTAATCTTTCTCAAAAACAATAATTTTCAATCCTTCGTAACTGTCGCTAAACATTGGAAAAAGTTCAGCAACTCCTTCATTACCAATAAAACATTCGATGTTATTAGCGCGTAAAACATCTTGATCAACCATAGTATCCACCATGGTATCGTAAGTTTTCAGGGTGATAATATTGTCTTCCATGATAATGTTATTTAAGTTTTATAACAGATTTTTGTTGTCTTGAACCCGACTGTTTAACGTTTAAATTATAACAGTTTAATTTCATGATTGTTTAAAATTGATAAGTCTTTTTTTTTAAACTTTTTCAACATTATCAATAAATTATTTTTTTAAATTTGTGCTTAGGTTCTGCAACGAATAATTGAAGTTGTAGTAAAATGGATATTTTTTCTTACTTTTGCAATTGATTGTTAATTAAATCGTTAAAATGAATACTGATCAACTTCCTAATCATTTAGTTTATAGCAAAAACGTTATCGAATTTGTTACTGTTGCTGCCGAAACCTGTTTTTTTTTAGAACATGCAGTTGAAACAACAAAGGAAGATTTTATCCTGAAAACTGTTAAAATGTTACCACTTCTATACCTGAAAGCTTCGTTAATTGATGTGCCTAATAAGGTTAACGAGGGGGGAACTGAGCGATTTGTAAATGAAGAAGATTATTTTTTTGTACGAGAACAGGTAGAACAGCTTTTGGGAATTGACGACACATATCTAGAAGTTTTTCATCCGGATATGGCTTTGAGTGATACACCCATTGCAGCTTTTATTTCGGAAAATATGGCTGATATATATCAGGAAATGAAGGATTTTGCTGCAAACTTTCAATTGGGAGATGTAGATATTATGAACGATGCATTGGTAGATTGTATTGCAGCTTTTGGTGAACACTGGGGCCAAAAATTACTGAATGCTTTACGTGCATTACATGCTTTACGATTTAGCGATGAATTTGGAACTGAAAGTGAATTATTAAAAGCAGAAATGCAAACAAAAATGGATAGAAATACGTTTCTAAATTTTTTACAAGATGATATGGAAGAAGAAATGGGAAGCTTATTATAATTAAGTCTATGCTTAGATCAAAAATATCAAAAGAAGAGGTAAATGAATTACCGGTAGTTATTTTCGAGGGAAAAATTTCTATTATCGATGATTTATGGAAAGTAAATACTGCCATCGAGGAACTTCGAAAAAACCCGATGGTGGGAATTGATACAGAAACTAAACCATCATTTACACGAGGAACGCATCACAAAGTGTCGTTAGTTCAGATATCAACTTTGGATCATTGCTTTTTGTTTCGACTGAATTTTATCGATTTACCTCAGAAATTAGCAGATTTTTTTGCAGATGAAAGTATAAAAAAAATAGGTCTTTCACTTCGAGACGATTTGATCGGATTGAATAAACGCATGATATTTAAGCAGGGTGGTTTCATTGATATACAGACTATTGCTCGAAATTATGGAATAATGGAATTGAGTTTGCAAAAAATATATGCTATACTTTTCAAAAAAAAAATTTCAAAATCTCAACGTCTCACCAATTGGGAAAATCTAGAATTGACCGAGCAACAGCAACGTTATGCTGCCACTGATGCTTGGGCAAGTTTAAAAATTTACCATCAATTGATGACCAAAAAAAAACTATCCAAAAAGGAGGTAGATAATATGATTCTCGAAAAAATGCTTGAACTACAAACCCTTAACCCAAGAATTGAAATTCCTGAAAATATTGCATAATTCTTTAAATACAATTTCTAAATATAAACCGCCCGAAAAATACTACAATAGTAGGGCAGTTAACTTCCAATGATTCAATGATTATCATACAACTTAAACCCAAAAAAGAAGAGAGTTTACTTCGTTTCCACCCATGGGTTTTTTCGGGTGCTATTCTAAAAATTGAAGGTAATCCCGCCGAAGGTGAATTGGTGGAAGTACTCGATAATAATAGAATTTTTTTGGCTATTGGTCATTTTTAAATCGGAAGTATTTCGGTGCGGATAGTTACCTTCGAGAAAATAGCGGTAACAATAGATTTTTGGAACCAAAAAATTCAATTGGCTTATGCATTGCATTTATCGTTGGGTTTAGTGGATGCAAAACGCAATAATACTTATCGTTTGGTACATGGAGAAGGTGATTCACTGCCTGGTTTAATTGTAGATGTCTATGCCGAAACAGCCGTTATGCAAGCTCATTCGGTAGGAATGCACCAAATTCGACAGATTTTGGCTGAAGCCATTGTTGCCAAAGTTCCACAGGTAAAAAATGTTTATTATAAATCGGAAACCACTTTACCATTTAATGCACCAATAACCCCAAAGGATGGTTATTTAATTGGTAAAGAAACCACTAAACTTTCGGCAATCGAAAATGGATTAGAATTTCAGGTAGATTGGTTGCACGGACAAAAAACCGGTTTTTTTGTTGACCAACGAGATAACCGTTCGTTGCTGGAACGTTATGCAGCCGGAAAATCGGTGTTAAATATGTTTTGTTATACCGGTGGCTTCTCTGTTTATGCAATGCGCGGTGATGCAAACTTAGTGCATTCTGTAGATTGTTCAACAAAAGCAATTCAACTCACCGATACAAATGTGGAGTTAAATTTCCCAAAAGATAAACGACACAAATCCTTTGACGAAGATGCATTCAAATTTTTGAACAATCTTCATAACTTAGATCAAAAATACGACATAATAATTCTTGACCCGCCGGCTTTTGCAAAACATCGTGAAGCCTTACGTAACGCTTTAAAAGGTTATAAACGCTTAAATGCCAAAGTTTTTGAACAAATTAAACCTGGTGGTATTGTGTTTACTTTTTCTTGTTCGCAGGTAGTTACCAAAGATCAGTTCCGTTTGACAGTGTTTAGTGCAGCAGCCGAAAGTAGGCGAAATGTTCGCATTTTACATCAACTTTCACAACCTGCCGATCATCCTATAAATATTTATCATTCCGAAGGTGAATATCTGAAAGGACTTGTACTTTGGGTCGAATAATCAAATATTATAAATTATAAATCTGAATTACATGTATTTAAACGTTTTTGTAATGTGAATATTCCATTCAGATAAATCCGGATTTTTTTATAAAAAAATATTTATTAAAATATTTCCCAAAATATTTTTTTGTTATCAATACAATAACTATATTTGCAGTGTAAACATTCATAATATTAACTTAAAATTAGAAACGCCTATTACCGAGAGTTACTTTTAAACCTTAAAAATTAAGAAGTAATGAACAATTTGAATCAATTTGCCGATGAAGAATTGGTAAAATTGTATGAGAATGGCAATAACAAAGCGTTTGAAATTTTACTGTTACGTTACAAATCGAAGGCATATACCTACATATACCTGATTGTTCGTAATCGCGAACTCGCCGAAGATATTTTTCAAGACACTTTTATTAAAGCTATTTCAACCATACAACAAGGTCGATATATTGAATCGGGAAAGTTTTTGGCGTGGATAAATCGAATAGCGCACAATCTAATCATCGACCATTTTAGACGTGAGAAAAACGAGAATACTTTCTCTGCAGATGCCGTAGAATATGATATTGTTAATAATGCCAAATTATCTGAGAAAAGCTTTGAAGATACAATTTCAAACGAGCAAGTTTTAAATGATGTGGTGCATTTAATTAATTTTCTACCTGCATCCCAACAAAAAGTAATCCGCATGCGATATTTCGAAGATCTCAGTTTCAAAGAAATTGCCGAAAAAACAGATGTTAGTATCAATACTGCTTTAGGTCGTATGCGATATGCTTTGTTGAATATGCGTCGTATTGCTGCCGAAAGAAATGTTTATCTAGAGCTTAAATAGTACTAAATTTTTTAATATTCTGATTTACAATTTAAATTGATTGTATTTGTCTTATTATCAAGCAAATAACATCGATTTGAATTATCAGGTTATATTAGAAACAAAATATTTAAAAATTTTATTCTGAATTATATACTATTTTGCTTACATTGGCGTTTAAATTACAGAACTAAAAATTTAGCAACTGCCTATGCATAAAATCACTACCTTACAAAAAAAGACCGATTTAATTTACGAAAAAAAACAAACTGAAAACACCCAAAGATTGAATCCACAAGCATTTACAATTCAGAAAATATTACAATTTGCTTCTTCGTATCGGGTTGAACAAATTGGCGAAAATACGTTTGTTGAAATGCTCCTAAACTAAAAAAAAGACTTCCAAATACTTGGAAGTCTTTTTTTTAGTATATTTGCAAAATCAAATTGAAACTTTAAATCTCCTCAGAAAAAAAGCGTTTTTACACTCAGAATACTCAGAAATGAAAGATTATAAAAAATTATTTTACAAGATTATTTTCAATTGTTTGATAATTAAATATATATGGACTTTATAATTATCGTGTCTTGGTTTTTTTCGTTTATTCTGCTTGCTATTGATTTTAGGATTGAACTTAATTTTCTAAGTATTAATACAATTTAAAATATCAAAATATGACCAGAATAATTTCACCTTCTTTATTATCAGCCGATTTTGGAAATTTACATGCAGCATGTCAAATGATTAATGCAAGTGAAGCTGAATGGCTTCACATTGATGTGATGGATGGCGTTTTTGTTCCCAATATCTCTTTTGGTTTTCCAATTATTGAGGCAGCAAAAAAGCATTGTACCAAACCCCTTGATGTGCATTTGATGATAATTCATCCTGAAAAATACATAACCCGTTTTCGTGAAGCCGGTGCCGATATTCTTACTTTTCATTACGAAACAGTCGAGAATCCCTTGGAAGTTATTGATTTGATAAAAAGTGAAGGTGTGAGAGTGGGTATTACTATTAACCCGAACATGCCTGTAAGTGTACTAGAACCTTATGTGGATAAGGTTGATCTAGTGCTACTTATGACTGTTTATGCCGGATATGGCGGTCAGACTTTTATTGAGGAAAGTTATAACAGAATTGCTGAATTGAAAGAAATGATTAAGTTTAGAAATGCACATTGTGTGATTGAAGTTGACGGTGGAGTTGGTTTGCAAAATGCTTCTAAGCTTTTTGATTGTGGTGTAAATGTTTTGGTAGCAGGAAGTGCTGTTTTCAATACCACAAACCCAATTAGAACGATACATGATTTGCTAAAAAGTTAACAGATGGACTTTCTGCAACGAACTCCTTTTTTTCGGTTGCTACTCCCATTTATTATTGGTATAATTTTTTACCAATACGTGGAGTTATTTCAATGGAGTTTGTATGCCCTGTTTTTACTGTCTTTTTGTTTGGTATTGGTTTCATATTTTATTCGGATTCCAAAATATCAATTTCAATTTCGTTGGCTTTTTGGCTGCGGAATTTTTTTATTAATGTTTATTTTGTCATATTTCTTGAGTGGTGAGCGTGAAAAATAAAAAGTGTTCGATCATCTACTCAAAAAGGGTATTTATCATGTTGAACTTACTGCTGCACCCATCGAAAAAGCAAAATCTTATCTTTGTAAGGTTGATGTTATTCAGTATTTTGATTCAACATCTTGGAAACATTCGAAAGGAAAGGCAATACTTTATTTTCAAAAAGACAGTGCAGCTTCAAAATTGTTATTTGGGGATAGATTGATGTTGGAAGCAGAATTTGCACCACCTGAAAAAGCATTAAATCCTGACGGTTTTGATTATGCTGCCTATCTGAAACGGCAAGGGGTGGGTGCAACTTGTTATATTTCGTCAGGAAGTTGGCAAACCACAGATAGAAATTCTGCTTTTTCAATCCGGCGCGAAGCGGACAAATGTAGAAATTATTTACTCAACATATATCGAAAATTCAAAATTCAAGGTGATGAGTTTGCTGTTTTGGCAGCATTAACCTTGGGTTATACTGATGATTTACAACCCGATTTACGTGACAGTTATTCAGCCACAGGAGCCATGCATATACTTTCGGTCAGTGGTATGCATGTGGGTGTGGTGTATATAGTGATAGCATTTTTTTTGTCTTTCCTGAGCAAAAACCAACAGCAAAATGTGCTGAAAATGGTATTAATTACTCTGTTTTTATGGGCGTATGCTTTTCTTACCGGCTTGTCACCCGCAGTGATTCGTGCCACAATAATGTTTTCTTTTGTAGCATTAGCAAATTGTTTTGAACGTAAGTCTCAGATATACAATACGATTTTTATGTCCATTTTGGTTATGTTGCTTTATAATCCCAATTTTATATTCGATGTGGGATTTCAACTCAGTTATTCGGCAGTATTAAGCATAATATTTTTCCAACCAATTGTAAATAAATTATTTACACCAAAAAATAAAATCACTAAATTAGCTTGGAATGTAATAGTTGTTTCGTTGGCAGCTCAGTTGGGAACCACACCTTTTACATTGTATTATTTTCAACAATTTCCAAATTATTTTCTGCTAACCAATATGGTTGCTATTGATTTGTCTTCCCTTATCATATATTTAGCGATGGGTTTATTAATAATTTCATTTATTCCATATCTATCAGTAGCAGTGGCTTTTATACTTAAATGGTCACTTTGGTTATTGAACTTCTTAATTGAATTTTTTCAAAATTTGACTTATTCTGTTTCTCATATTTCAATTGATATCAAACAAACCTTCGTACTTTTTGTCGCTATTTTCTCTCTTTCTGCATATTTCTATTCTAAAAGATTTGTTTCATTATTTACAGGTTTGACAGCATTATTACTAGTTTGCATTTTTAATTTTCAAACTAATTTTCAAACACTTACTTCTAAGCGAATAATTGTATTTGCAGGTCAAAAACATACACATGTCAATTTTATTGATCGCAACAAGAGTTATGTTTTTACCACCGATTCAACTGAAGTGATACGCATTGCAAAATCATTCTGGCAAAATCAAAAGCTGGATAAACCCATTTATTTACATCATAATAACTGGTTTTCGGATGGTTATGCCTGTTTCGAAGGAAAAAGGATTTTAATTTTAAATAAAGAATTATTGAAGTACCAAACAACTTCCACGCCACTCGAACTTGATTATCTTATAATTGGAGAAGGGCTTAAACCAAAAATTGATCAGGTTTTGAAATCGGTTCATCCCCGTAAAATTATTGTGGATAAAAGTATATCGAAATGGTATACTGAAAGCATTAGGGTGGCTTGTACCGAAAGAAAAATTCCATATTACTCAATTGCCAAAAATGGTGCATATATTTTGAATATTTTTGATTTGTCACCTGTTAATTAAAAATCCCTTATAATCATATTTTTTTGCTACTTTTGTACACAAATTAAATACTTATAAATGATTTCAAAAATTATTGCAGAAGATCTTATTTCAAAGGTAAAAAAAGCCATTGGTAATGTCGAAAAAATTACAATTGTGTCACATGTTGGTCCCGATGGTGATGCATTAGGTTCTTCGTTGGCTTTATGGCATTATTTGATGTCAATAGAAAAAGAGCCTACAATTATTGTCCCAACAGCATTTCCAAACTTTTTAGCATGGATGCCGGGTGCAGATCAGGTAATCATATATGAAAATGATAAAGAAAAGGCGGATTTAATTTTTGCATCATCCGAATTGATTTTTGCACTCGATTTTAATACTGTAAGTCGAATGTCGAATATGGCAGATGCGGTATTAGAATCTCCAGCCAAAAGGATATTAATAGATCACCATTTACATCCCGAAAGTTTTGCTAAAGTTTTAATATCATATCCCGAAATTTCATCTACCAGTGAATTAATATTCAGATTAATATGTCGTATCGGCGATTTTTCAAAGATTAATCTGGCTTGTGCCGATTGCATTTATACGGGTATGATGACCGACACTGGTGGATTTACCTATAATTCTAATAATCAAGAAGTTTATATAATTATTGCAGAACTAATTAAATTAGGAGTCGATAAAGATGATATTTATAGGAAAGTATACAATACTTTCTCTGCCGATCGATTACGTCTGATGGGATTTTGTCTGTATAAAAAAATGAAAATTTATCCTGCATATCATGCGGCTTTGATAACCCTTTCAGGAAAGGAATTATATCAGTTTAATTATACTAATGGCGATGCCGAAGGGATAGTAAATATTCCACTTTCGGTGTTAGGTGTTGAATTCTCGGTTTTTATGCGCGAAGATACCGATAAAATAAAAATTTCTCTTCGTTCTCAGGGAACTTTCCCGGCAAACAAAGTTGCTGCTGATTTGTTTAATGGCGGTGGACATTTGAACGCAGCTGGTGGTGAAAGTTATTTAACTTTATCCGAAACTATTAAGAAGTTTGAAGAGGCTTTACCTTACTATCGAGATTTTCTAGAAGAAGGTTCCTTAACTCCTGAAGGAGCTTAAATTAACACAATTATTCACAAATAAAATTTTTCCCCTTTAGGGGTTAGGGGTTATGAAATATCTTATTATACTTGGCGATGGCATGGCAGATGAACCAATGGCATCACTCGGAAATAAAACTTGTTTACAAGCAGCAAATATCACAAACATGGATAAAATTGCTGCCTTGGGATGTAATGGATTGTTCGATACTATTCCTGTAGGTTATGCGCCGGGGAGCGAAATTGCAAATTTAACGGTACTCGGCTACGATGTTGAAAAAGTTTTCGAAGGACGTGGTTCGTTAGAAGCAGCTAGTATGGGTATTACAATAGAACTAGGTGAAATGGCAATGCGCTGTAATTTAATTTGCATAGAAGATAAAAAGATAAAGAATCATTCAGCTGGACATATTAGCAATGAAGAAGCGTCTGAATTAATATTTTTTCTAGAAATGGAATTGGGAAACGATATTATAAGTTTCTATCCCGGTGTGTCTTATCGTCATTTGATAAAAATGAAAGGTGGTAATAAACTATTGAAATGCACTCCGCCACACGATTTTCCCGGAACGCCTTATGCTGATGTTATGATTCAGCCCGAAACGCCAGAGGCACAAACTACAGCTGATTTTCTAAATGATCTAACGTTACGTTCGCAAGTTTTACTCGAAAATCATCCGGTAAATTTAAAACGAGCTGCAGCAGGAAAAGACAAAGCCAATAGTATTTGGTTGTGGTCACCGGGCTATAAACCCGAAATGAAAACATTACTGGAAACATATAATTTAAAAAGTGGAGCGGTCATCTCTGCAGTCGATTTGATTAAAGGAATTGGTGTTTATGCCGGATTGAAAGTGATTGAAGTAGAAGGCGCTACAGGACTTTACGACACCAATTACGAAGGAAAAGCACAAGCCGCCATAGATGCATTTCGTGAAAATGAATTTGTATATTTGCATATTGAAGCCAGCGATGAAGCCGGACACGAAGGTAATGTGGAATTGAAAATTAAGACGATAGAATACCTTGACGCCCGGGTTGTGAAACCAATTTTCGATGAAGTTTCCACATGGAAAGAACCAGTTACTATTGCCATCTTGCCTGATCATCCAACGCCCTGTGTTTATAAAACGCATACCAATACACCTATTCCGTTTATAATTTATAATTCAGAAAAAACTGCTGATAATGTGATGGTTTACGATGAGTTTGCCGCCGAAAAAGGTAGTTATGGTTTGTTGAAAGGAGCTGAATTTATGAATATATTATTTGGATTGAGCTAAATAAAAACCATTTATGCAACTTGACAATCTCCATATTGATTTCATTGCTGACATTAAGCAACAAATTAAGTCTGCTCAATATAGGGCTTTGCAAAATGTAAACAAAGAGCAGATTTTGCTATATTGGAACATAGGCAAAACTATTCTTGACCGGCAACTACAATATGGCTGGGGTAAAAGCATTGTAGAAATTTTGTCTTCCTAACTACAAAAAGAGTTTGTGGGAATTGAAGGGTTTTCAGCTCGCAACTTATGGCGAATGAGGACATTGGTTGCTCAATATCAGCAAAGTTCCTTAATTCTGCCACCACTGGTGGCAGAAATTCCCTAGTCTCACAATATTATCATTATCGAAAAATGCAAAGATGAACATGAACGGTTTTATTATATCAATCTTACAAAACAGCACAGTTTGTCAAAAAATCAATTAATTAATTCAACTTTCGTAAGTAAACTAATCGTCAGATTATTAGTTAATTATACGATTTTAAACAATGCTATACATCTTATATTCAGATATATATATCGCAAAAAATATGTAAAGACTTTGTGAAACTTTGTGTAAAAACTTAGTGAAACTTAGTGTTATAGCTTTAATACTATTACACAAAAATCACAAAGCATCCACAAAAAACACAAAGTGATAACTTTAAACACATGTATGTCAAATAGATATTTTTTTAAATTACGTTTGCGAAAGTTCAATAATTAATTATATTGAAACTCAAACATATCAGTGTACATTAATAAATAAAACAAATTTTTCACAAACACTACCTGCTTCTACTGCCAACGAAGCTGAAATGTTGGTCAAAAGAAAAATCGAAATAAATTATTCAAATATACAAATTGAAAACCGAGGGAATAAAATATGCGGGATCTAAGTTAAAAATAATTCCTACGATTACACAAATCCTTTCCGAATTGAATGATGTAAAAACAGTATTGGATGGATTTAGCGGTTCTACGCGTGTTTCGCAGGCTTTTGGACAATTAGGTTATGACACAACTTCGAATGATGTTGCAGTATGGTCGGAAGTTTTTGCAACTTGTTACCTGAAATCTACCAAGCCAGATCGGTTTTATCAGGATATTTTAGATCATTTGAATCAGTTAAAAGGATACGATGGTTGGTTTACAAAGAATTATAGTGGCGAAGAGGCTGACTTAAAACGTCCATTCCAGGCCAAAAATACAAGAAAATTAGATTCCATACGTGACGAAATAGAAGTTTTAAATCTTGCATGGGAAGATAAATGCGTTATTCTGACGAGTTTAATATATGCAATGGATGCAGTTGATAGTACATTGGGACATTATGTGGCATATCTTTCACTTTGGTCACCACGTTCTTACAAAGATTTGTTTTTAAAATTGCCCAAACGTTTTGAAATAAAAAGCAACAATTCAGTTATTAAAGCTGACATTTTTGAAACAATAAAAAAGAACGAATATGATTTTGTGTATTTTGATCCTCCTTATGGATCGAATAACGAAAAAATGCCGCCCAGCAGGGTTCGATATAATTCGTACTATCATATTTGGACAACTGTAATTCAAAACGATAAACCACAATTATTTGGTAAGACAAACAGAAGGGAAGATTCTCGAGATACTGTGGATGGCTCTGTATTCGAGGAATTTAGAAAAAATGATCAAGGAAATTTCATTGCCATGGAAGCTTTGGGAAAACTGATTAAAGAAACGCAATCACATTATATACTTTTATCTTATAGTTCAGGAGGAAGGGCAACCAAACAAGAATTAAGCGATATCATCGAAAGTTCGGGTAAGTTGTTGAAAGCCATTGAGATTGATTATAAAAAAAATGTAATGGGGAAAATGCGCTGGACGAATGAATGGATAAACAGCGATGGCAAATATCATGAATATTTGTTTCTAATGGAAAAGTAAAATATGAGTTTATTCCGAAAAGCCATTATTTGCACACAGAATACACAGTATTGACAGATTATCACTAAATATTTTACATGATTATTCTCAATTATTTGATAATTAAATATATATGGATTTTATAATTATCGTGTTTTTTCGTTTATTCTGTTTATTCTGTGTGCAAATGATTTTTGGAGTTGACTCAAATATATATTAACATAATTTTCCTAAAGAACTTAGGGGCAATCACATGAAATACTACAGTACCAACAAAAAAGTAACCGGCGTAAGTTTGCAAGATGCCGTTGTAAAGGGTTTAGCCGAAGACAAAGGCTTGTTTATGCCCAATAATATCAAAACATTACCGCAATCATTTTTCGATACTATTGAAACTTTGTCATTTCAGGAAATGGCTTATACAGTAGCTGATGCATTCTTTGGCGAAGATGTGGAAGCTGATGCCTTAAAAAAAATCGTGTACGAAACACTGAATTTTGATGTGCCATTGGTAAAAGTTTCAGATAATATTTATAGTCTCGAATTGTATCATGGACCGACTTTGGCTTTCAAAGATGTAGGTGGACGTTTTATGTCACGATTATTGGGCTATTTTATTCAGAAACAGAACGATAACAGCAAAGTAAAGGTTTTAGTAGCTACTTCGGGTGATACCGGAAGTGCGGTGGCAAATGGTTTTCTCGGAGTCGAAGGAATTCATGTTTATGTGTTGTATCCCAAAGGATTGGTGAGTCCAATTCAGGAATGCCAGTTTACAACTCTTGGTCAGAATATTACGGCATTGGAAGTAGATGGAACATTTGACGATTGTCAAGCATTGGTAAAATCGGCTTTTATGGACGAGGAACTGAATGCAAAATTGAAATTAACATCCGCCAATTCGATTAACGTTGCCCGTTTTTTACCGCAATCGTTCTATTATTTTTATGCTTATGCCCAAATAAAAAAAATTGGAAAAGTTAATGAAATAGTCATGTGCGTTCCAAGTGGAAACTTTGGAAATATCACTGCCGGACTTTTTGCAAAACGAATGGGTTTGCCTGTTAAAAGTTTTATAGCAGCCAATAATCGTAACGATATTTTTCTTCAATATTTGGAAACAGGCGAATATAAACCTCGACCTTCTATTTCAACCATTGCCAATGCCATGGATGTGGGCGATCCGAGTAATTTTGCACGGGTTCTTGATTTATATGCCAGTTCACACAAGGCAATTTCAGCCGAAATTAGTTGTGTAAGTTATAATGACCAACAAATTGCAGAAACCTTGAAATGCTGTTTTTCAGAAACCGGATATTTGCTAGATCCACACGGTGCAGTAGGTTATCGAGCATTGCAAGAAGGTTTGAAAGAAAAGGAAACAGGTATTTTTATAGAAACAGCCCATCCTGCAAAATTTCTCGAAATGGTTGAAAGTATTATAGGTGAGAAGGTAGAGATTCCGCAAAAATTGCAGGAATTTATGAAAGGAACCAAACAAAGTTTATCGTTATCCAAAGATTTTGAAGGCTTTAAAAAGTACTTAATGTCAATTTAAGGGTCAATTCCTTTGAGAAACGCTTCCCAGTCCATATTCCATGGATCAGTTTTCCTATCAGGTGCAATATCGCTGTGTCGCAGTACATATTCGATATTGAATCGATTTTTTATATCATTCACCAAAAATGTTAATGACTTGATTTGTTCTTTGGTAGGTGCTTCATCGAACGAAGTTAATAATTCTATGCCAATAGAATTTGCATTTATATTTCGCTTGCCATTTGGCAATTGACTTTTACCGGCATGAATTGCAACATTCTTTTCATTCACCAAATAATAAACATTTCCATCTCGTCCGATAATGTAATGTGAACAAACTTTGTAATGTGAAAACTGTTTGATTACTAATTCAATATCGTATTTCTCACCTCCTGCATTATTGAAAGTAGAATGTACAATCACAGCATTAATCTTTCGGTTTTCCGCATGTCGCATTCCAAACTTCACTGTTTTATCAATGAGAGTGAAATCATTCTGACTCCATGCCAGGTTAAAATTTATTACAAAAAATATTGTGAAAAGTAAATGTCGTCTAAATTTGAAATTGTTCATTTTTTTAAAGAAAACAGAGTTAGTATTTTGACTTCAAAATTACGTTTTTTTTTTCATTACACAATTTCATTCTCATTTTATGATGATTTTTTTGAACATTTTATCTTTAGAATCATTATAAATAGGTATCTTTGTAGTCAAAACTAAAAAAAAATCAATTGAAATTATCGGATCTCAGAACAGGTGAAAAAGCCTCTATCGTAAAGGTTTTCGGGCATGGTGGTTTTCGCAAACGCATTGTAGAAATGGGTTTTGTGAAAGGAAAAGTAGTGAAAGCTATACTCAATGCTCCACTTAATGATCCTATTAAATATCAAGTTTTAGGTTATGAAGTATCATTACGTCGGAGCGAGGCGGCATTAATAGAGGTGGTAAGTGAAGAGGAAGCCCGCTTATTAATAGACAGTAAGGAGCAACAAGTTGGTTTATTTGATGAAGAGTTAGTACGAAGATTGGCACTGAGTAAACGCAAGCATATTTGTGTGGCTTTGGTAGGAAATCCAAATTGTGGAAAAACAACTTTGTTTAATTATGCCTCCGGTGGACATGAGCATGTAGGAAATTATAGCGGAGTAACCGTGGATGCAAAAGAAGGTTTTTTTGAATTTAAAGGTTATACTTTTACCTTAGTCGATTTACCAGGAACATATTCACTTTCAGCATATTCACCCGAAGAAAAATATGTGCGTGGTTATATTACCGAAAAAATGCCAGATGTAATTTTGAATGTTTTGGATAGCACCAATCTAGAAAGGAATTTATATCTTACCACACAATTGATAGATATGAATGTGCGTACCATCGTGGCATTGAATATGTATGACGAATTGGAGAAAAGTGGTGATAAACTTGATTATAAAACACTCGGCAAGTTACTTGGAATTCCTTTTGTACCTACAGTAGCTAAGAAAAATATTGGTATAGATAATCTTTTCCGAATGATAATTAAACTATACGAGGGTAGTGATATTGTTGATGCAGATGGGATTTTAATTTCAACTATAAAAAATGATAATTTGGTAGATGATTATCATCATAGTATAGAAATTCATCATCAACACGGAAAAAAGCACTCAGCTTCCGATTTTGTAGGAGTTCATAAAGTTCACGAAACTGTGCGACACATTCATATCAACCACGGTGTAGAAATTGAAAAAAGTATTCAACGATTAAAATTGCAATTAGTACTCAATTCATCTTTGCGAGATAAATTCTCAACTCGCTTTCTGGCAATAAAATTGCTCGAAAACGACAGGGAGATTGAACAAATTATCAGGCAATTGCACAATGCCCCATATATTTTAGCTATGCGCGATTCGGAATCAAGACGCATTCAACTAGAACTAAATGAAGTTACTGAATCAGCCATTACTGATGCTAAATATGGCTTTATAGCAGGTGCATTGAAAGAAACATTTACTGATGGAAAAAATAAACAGAAGCATAAAAATACTTCGCGGATTGATGCGTTGGTAACTCATAAATACTGGGGCTATCCTATTTTTATATTGTTCATTTTTACCATGTTTCAGTCAACTTTTACATTGGGAAAAATTCCAATGGATTTAATTGGACTTGCAGTGGCAAAGTTGGGTGATATCATACAAAGTTCAATGGCAGAAGGTTCGCTACATGATTTATTGGTGCATGGAATTATTGGTGGAGTAGGAGGCGTGATCGTTTTTTTACCCAATATATTGATTCTTTATTTCTTTATTTCACTGATGGAAGATTCGGGTTATATGGCACGTGCTGCATTTATAATGGATAAAATTATGCATAAAATGGGACTTCACGGCAAATCATTCATACCACTAATAATGGGTTTTGGTTGCAATGTGCCGGCAATTTTAGCAACACGCACCATTGAAAATCGAAACAGTAGAATGATTACTATTTTAATCAATCCATTGATGTCGTGCAGTGCACGTTTACCGGTATATTTATTACTTGCAGGAGCATTTTTTCCAAGTCATGCCGGACTCGTTTTATTTGGAATTTATGCCACCGGAATAGCGCTGGCAGTTATTATTGCCCGATTTTTTAAACGTTTTGTGTTTACAAAAGATGAAACTCCATTTGTAATGGAATTGCCACCCTATCGTGTTCCAACAATGAAATCGATGGCAATTCACACCTGGGAAAAAGGAGAACAGTACATAAAAAAGATGGGAACCATTATTTTGATTGGATCGATTATTGTTTGGTTTTTAGGATATTATCCACGTACAGAAATCAAAGGAAAACTGACTGCTACTGAACAAATGGCTCAACAAGAAAGTTCTTATATTGGACAAATTGGACATTTTGTGCAGCCGATTGTTGCTCCACTCGGTTTTGATTGGAAAATAACGGTTTCATTGCTTTCGGGTGTTGCAGCCAAAGAAATTGTGGTTAGTACACTCAGTGTTTTGTACACAGGTGATAGTGATGCTCATGTCAGTTCATTGTCGCAACGGTTACAATCTGAGATTAAACCCGATGGAATTCATTCATTTACACCGGTTATTGCAGTTGGTTTAATGCTTTTTGTATTGATTTATTTTCCATGTTTGGCAACTATTGTTGCTATTAAAAACGAAACAAAAAGTTGGGGTTGGGCTTTGTTTTCAGCTGGTTACAGTATAGTATTGGCATGGATAATGGCTTTTGGAGTTTATCAAATATTTGGTGGATGAATTTTTTTGAAGATATAAGTTATAATACTTCGTTATAAAATTTTATTTTTTGAACGCAAAGATGCTAAGACGCTAAGGCATTAAGAAAAACTGAAAGTTTTTCTCTACCGATAAATCGGCATGTTCCATTTGCGTACTTTCTTTTGTATTTGATTATCACGCATTTAAATCTTTGCGGCTTTGCGTTAAATATTTCTTTATATATTATATGTAATTTTAATTCAGTCAAATATTTGATTATATGATATTTATCCTATTTTATAATGATCTATTGGGTTAGGAAAATGAAAATAAATAATTCGGAATTACTAACTAAATCTCCCTTTAGGGGCTAGGGGTCTATGCAAGATATAATTGTAATATTAATTGGAATTGTAGTTTTTGGGTATGTTGGTTGGAGAATATACAAAATCATTTTTCGTAAACCAGATTCAAGTAATTCCTGCGGAGGATGTACTAGTTGTGCGTTGAAAGAAAATATGGAATGTACAATCCACAAAACAGTTATTAAGGATTTAAAAAAATAATTTTTTTATTTATCAGAAATTATTATTTTGTGTATTTTTTATGCCTAATAACCTGATAAACAACTCCAAATATTAATAGTAACCCTATTGGGATAATAACATTCACTATTTGCCAGGTTATTTTGTCATCATTTGTTACTTGTTTATTGAGTAATCTCAATTTCAAAGTCCTGTTTCGCAATTGCATCCATCCGTCATTATCAGTTAAATACAAAACTGCATTCAAAACAAATTCCTTATTTCCAAATTGTTGGTTCATGTAGCGGTCATACCCTAGTGGAATTGTTGTACTATCGCTGGCAGTTCCGTTTGTTTCGTTGCATAAAATATCGCCATCGGCAACTACAATTTGACAGGTTGGTACACTAATTTGTCTGGTGGTCAGCGTATTGGTTATACCTTTCGGAGTCATACGATTTGCAAAGTCCGATTCAAAAACGCCTTCCATAGCTACAGCAACCGGTACATAACTAAAATTAAAATAGCTTTTATCATTGGCTTTTGGTGTTTGACTTAAATCAATAGTTGTGGGTGTACCAATAATGTGCGTATTATCCGAAGTTGCTAAAAGTAGTTGAATCTTTGTTTTTTTGTTTTCGCCTACCAAATCGATAGCGGAGCAGAACTCCGAACGAATTTCGGTAATGTTTCGGGTAATGGGATGTTGGCTCGAAGTGAGTAATAATGGCGCATAATACCAGGGTGTAGGTTCAAATTGTGGTGTTGAATTTTTGGGCGCAATATTAACCGGAACAGTAGCGCATTGAACATCTTGAAGCAAAACAGGATTGATACGCACTCCATACCTAAAAAGTTGATCACCGAGATTTAAATCTAATTCCATGGCTGGCGAAAGTCCAGTTTTTGAGAGATTTTCCTTTGCAATACGTACTCCATCGATAAACCAAAGTACATGACCACCCTTCATAATATATTGATCGATAATATATTTGTCTGACTCGCTGAAAGGTAAAGTAGGTTTAGCAATAATGACCACTTTATAACTATTCAGAATAGTAGCATCAGAAGCTAATTTTCCACGATCGATCTGAAAATATCGACTTAACGATTTGCTGATATCATACGTTTCGGCTTCCGAAAGTTCACCATGTCCTTCCAGAAATGCAATTTTTGATACTTCATTATTCACTAATCGACGAATACCATCAGTAATTTCAAATTCTAAATTTTCGATAGAAATATTTAAATTTTGTTCACCAGAATTTCCTCTGATATTTTTGAGCAGACAAACTGAAACTATCTTAGTCTTGTAACTCATCTCAATCCAAGGAAAAATTACTTTTTGAATTGATTTACTTTCTTTGTCACGCTCGTAAACCGAAGTGGGTATTAATCCACGTGATTGAAGTTCGGTATATTTTTTTTCGCGTTGTTCAGGTGTGTCGGCTAATGATGGGTTTTCATAAGTTATTTTTATTGAATGGTTGGAATATACAGCCAATTCGTCCAACAATTCAGTCGTTGACTTTTTCAAACGTAGAAATCCTGGATTCAAATCACCATTTAGATAAATTACAACTTTGATTGGATCATCAATTTTATTCATTAGGTTTTTAGAATGATCGGAAATACTATATCGCTTATCGGATGTCAAGTCAATACGGAAATAGAAAAAGTACGATATGATAATTATTAATACCAAGGAAATTATTGGTAGTAATTGTGTTTTGTATTTCATATTTAATTTAATCTACAAAGATATTAGAGATTATTTGAATTAATTTATTATATGCTTGTTTATCAACAATATTCATAAACATTTT
>JACDZH010000380.1 GCA_013426815.1 Paludibacter sp. | reverse complement strand
ATCACGCTGAATAACAGCGATATATAATATTAATCGAAATAAAGTCTAATCAATAAAAATCCACGATTGGGTTTTGACTCTGAATCTCAAAAAATCCATTTTTGTCATTTATGCAAATTAACCATTCTAAATTAAAACTTCTATATAAAATATCAATAATATTTAACGAAGAATATAATTAAAAAAATATAAATTGTCTAGTAGTTGGTATTCTATAAAACAATTGGTTCTTAAAAATTAAAACAAAAAACTTATCATGAACAATTCATTACTAAACAAATTCACACCAAAAGAGCCAAATTTTTTTCCAATTCTTAAAGAGATGACTGATGTTATTTTAGTTGTATCTGAATTAATTATCGAATGTGTTCAAATTAGTGATTATGATAATTCTGTTAAAATCTACAAAAAAATTAAAGAACAAGAACTTAAAGGAGATGTTCTATCAAATCGTGTTTTTGCAGAATTGAATTCAACTTTTCTTACTCCTTTCGATCGCGAAGACATACAACAATTAGCCAACAGACTTGATGATGTCATCGATTTTATTAATAGATGTGCTAAACGAATCGTTTTGTATCATCCAAATGAGATTCCGTCAAGTGCACTTGAATTGGCAAATATCATTAAAGAATGTGCTATCAATATTGATAAAAGCGTAGATCAATTATATGTTTTGAAGAAAAACTCGAGAAAAATTCAAGAGTATTGTAAAATATTGCATCTGTTAGAGAATAAAGCTGATGATGTTTATGATAACTTTCTGATTGATTTATTTGAAAATCAAAAAGATGCTGTAGAACTTATCAAATTAAAAGAAATTATGAGTGAATTGGAAAAAGCTACTGATGCAGCTGAATACGTAGGAAAAGTAATTAAAACAATCATTATTAAGTACGCATAATATCAATAATAAAACAAAATGACACTTTTAATTATTGTTATAGCACTTGCTCTGATTTTTGACTTTATCAATGGATTTCACGATGCAGCAAATTCTATTGCCACTATTGTATCAACTAAAGTTCTTACGCCATTAAGAGCAGTACTTTGGGCTGCATTTTTTAATTTTATTGCTTTTTTTATTGCTAAATTTCTAATTGGTGAATTTGGTATTGCTAACACAGTTTCAAAAGTGGTTCTGGAGCAATTCATTACACTTCCTGTAATTTTTTCGGGAATAGTTGCAGCCATCTTATGGAATCTTGCAACCTGGTGGTTTGGTATTCCTTCATCTTCATCACACACCTTAATCGGTGGCTTTGCTGGTGCAGCCATTATGAGCACATTTATTGCAAGCAGTTATACAACAAGTGGTTTTGAATCTATTAAATATGAAGTAATTATAAAAATTGCTTCATTTATCGTATTGGCTCCACTTATTGGTATGATCGTTTCGTCGTTTCTCACCATTTTGATACTTTATTCATTCAAAAAAGTAAATCCACAAAAAGCAAATAATTGGTTTAGACTCCTACAATTAGTTTCATCTGGTTTGTTCAGTATCGGCCATGGATTGAACGATTCGCAAAAAGTGATGGGAATTATTGCAGCAGCTCTTTATGCCGCTTACACTCAAAACAATATCGATATGGGTATTCATTCTATTGGCGAAATGCCCGATTGGGTTGCATTTTCTTGTTTTACTGTAATTTCGCTTGGAACAATGTCAGGTGGGTGGAGAATTATCAAAACCATGGGCTCACGTATCACTAAGGTAACACCACTCGAAGGAGTTGCAGCCGAAACTGCAGGAGCTGTGACTTTATATATAACAGAAATTTTGAAAATTCCTGTAAGTACTACACATACTATTACCGGTGCTATTATCGGAGTTGGTGCTGTAAAACGCCTTTCAGCTGTTCGTTGGGGTGTAACTAGTAATTTGTTAATAGCATGGTTACTTACTATTCCTGTAAGTGGCGGATTGGCTGCAATGATTTATTTCATTTTCGGAGCAATGCTATAATTGAAATTTGAATTTAAAAAAAATAAAACTATATTTTTTTAAATATATTAGAGATTATTTGAATTAATTTGTTATATGGTTGTTTATCAACAATATTC
>JACDZH010000036.1 GCA_013426815.1 Paludibacter sp. | reverse complement strand
ATCATTTTGATACATATCTACTCTAAATTGTGTAGACATTTTTCAGGACGACTCACTGTCGTGAGCAACGGTTGATGCTAGTGCACCTCGCGTCAAACCAATATTTTTTATAAAACCAATTGCCGGCTCTGAGGGTTTGTATCGATTGTATACAACTAATTTTAGCACATCGTTATCAATATCCGAAACCACATTTTCATATTCAATTTTCGGTTGACAATGAATTTCGCGTGTAAAAAGTTGACCATCGTCTACATTAATCACTTTCAATATGTTTCCGGTTGGAATTACCCTAAGTTGTGCTTCGTTGATTTTTTTTGCATTAAACTGATTAATTAATTTTGTAGGTGTAAAGCGTGCAAAAGTAATCACGCCATTTTCGGAGACTTTTTCTCCCCGTATATATGTCGCTTCTACTTCAAAATCAGAAAGATTATTAACTATCACAAAATCAGCATCATCACCCAGTTGCAACAAACCTACATCGAGTTTATAATGCTTTATTGGTGTCAACGAACAAATTCGTAAAACCATCATTGGGTCATATCCTTTAGCAACTGCTCTGCGAACCAAAGCGTCGATATGGCCATTCTTCATCAAATCATCGGGGTGTTTATCGTCAGAGCAAAACATAATATTATCAGCATTTCTGTCGAGCAATGGCAATAAATCATCGAAGTTTTTAGCTGCGCTTCCTTCCCTGATTTGCACTATCATCCCCAACGCTATCTTAGCTTCGGCTTCCGCTTTCGTCATACATTCGTGATCGGTAGTGATACCTGCAGCTGCATAAGCTTTTAAATCTTCGCCTGAAATCTCGGGAGCATGACCATCAATAGGTTTTCCAATCCGTTGCGCCGCATGCAATTTCATAAGAACTTGCTTATTTTAATGAATTACACCCCGAAAATTCATCATTTCAGCTAAAAAATAAATATCGTCACGCATCAAAAGTTTTTCAACAGCTATATCTTCCAAAACTGCACCTGAAGTTTCAAAATTCGTTGATGGAACACATGACGGTGCCCCAAAATAGAACTTCATAGGTGATTGATTTCCATTTTCTATCATAAAATCAACTCCTTCGACCCCACAAACATTTGCTATTTCGTGCGGATCGCAGACACAAGCAACCGTTCCATGTGTAAGACTGTAACGGGCAAATTCCGATGGTAACATCATGGAACTTTCGATGTGAATATGTGCATCAACAAATCCGGGAAGAATAAACTGATTATCTACTACTTCTGCGGGTGTAATCTTAATAATCTTTCCGTTTTCTATACTAATAATGCCATTTTTGATGGTTTTGGAAATAACATCGAGAATCTGACCTGAAATTTTTATCATTTATTCTATTATAATTAACTTATTATTTTTTCGTTTAAGAATTTAGATTGTTTGCTTTCTGACCAAACAGATTTTGGGTATTTTGAACGAATTGAATTATGACAAAATGCGTTTATTCAAAACTTAAATAGGGTTTAATCTTCGCTAAACTTTCTGGAGTAAATTCGGATAACTCTTTTAAATCGTTGATTTTATTCAGTTTACCGCGATTTCGACGTAGTTCGTAAATGGCTTTTGCTTGATAAAAGTTAATATAAGGATGCGCATCAAGGCGTTCGGCACTGGCAATATTAACTTTTATTTTTTGTACCAATTCAAGATTAACCGAACAAAATGGACGGATTTTATCAAAGTTTTCGGCTCGCATTCCGTAAATTTCATGTAGTTGTTCCACCGAAACAAAGCCACCCATTTCCCTTCGAAAACGAACTATACCTTTTGCATATCCACGCCCGATTCCTTTAACCTTCATCAGTAAAGTAGTATCGGCTGAATTTAATTCGACAATTAAATTCTGAACAATTTCTTTCCGTTTTACCTGCAAGGAATCGGCTTTTACTAGCTTTTTCTCTTGAATAGAAATATATGGTTCCAACTCTTTAAATTTTTTCGGACTTATTCCATATACTTTTCCAAAATCGGCAATTGTTCTAAATATTCCACCTTTTTTCCTATATTTCAAAATATTTGATGCTGTATACGATTTTAATCCTAACTGAACTAAGGTAGCAGAATCAGCAGTATTGGGGTCGAAAGCGAAAAGTGAATATGGGACATCTTTTTTAAATGTCGGAAAAGTTTGAAATTTTTTATATTGTAACTGATACAGTCGCTGCCGTTCCAGATATTGTTGTTGTCGTTCGACATTTCGAATGTTATCATGCAATACCAATGTTTTCTTAAATGCTTCTACTTCAGTTAAAAATGTATTTTTATTAGATTCGGTATCAGGAAAGAATAGCGGCAATGTGAAATTTGCAGCTAGAACTAACAGAATTAGGAAAATCAAAACGATAATACCTACTCTTTGACCCTTTGAAAAATAAAAGAAATCTTTCCACATAAGAATAGCTTATATTTAATAATTTCACACGCTACAAATTGTGCTCAAAAATAGGTATTAATTTTGTTTTTAACAAATTAAAATTCAAAAATAATTTCAAAATAGTTTGATTCTTGAAAATAAAAAATCGCCACAACTTGAATGGTTGTGGCGAAAATAAAAAAAATATATGTTCGAGGCATTAAGCTTTTTCAGACAAATAACTTGAAATTCCTTCTTGAGTTGCTTTCAATGATTTCTCTCCTTTTTTCCAGTTAGCGGGACAAACTTCGCCAAATTCTTCAGTAAATTGCAAAGCATCAATTAACCGCAGCACTTCATCTACATTGCGCCCCAGTGGCAAATCATTCACCAGTTGATGACGAACAACTCCTTGTTTGTCAATCAGGAAAAGACCACGATAAGCTTTTGGTTCACCTACCAAAACCACATCACCTACTTCGTTGTATTCGTTTGAACCTATCAACACATCATAATCTTTTGAAATATTCAATGATTGATCTACTACCAATGGATAAGTTACACCTTTTATTCCACCTTGATTTTGAGGAGTTTGAAGCCATTTCCAATGCGAAAATTCTGAATCGGTTGAAGCACCAACTACTATTGTGTTTCGTGCTTGAAACTCAGTTGCTTTGTCCTGAAATGCAATTAATTCAGTGGGACACACAAATGTAAAATCGGCAGGATAAAAAAATAATACAACATATTTCTTACCAACAAATTGCTCCAACGAAAAGTTCTCTACAATTTCACCACCGTTTACAACAGCTTTGCTATTAAAAACTGGTGCTTTTTTTCCTACTAATACTGACATAATTTTATAAATTTAAATTGTTTAATAATTTCTGATTGCAAAAATACAAAGTAAAAATTCAAATTCTTCATAAAATTCAATTGAATTTTTAAATAACAATATAGAGAAAAAATAATTGAAAATAAAATATATATATTATTGTTTGTATATCAACACTGTAGCATAAGCAGAAATACCTTCACTTCGTCCTACAAAACCTAATTTCTCGGAAGTTGTAGCTTTTATGGAAATCGAATCCAAATCAACTCCCATAACTTCTGATAAACATTGCAGCATAAGCGGAATATGAATATTTAATTTAGGTGCTTCGGCACAAACAGTACAATCGGCATTTCCAAACTCAAAACCTTTATTTCGAAGAAATAACATAGTCTGAATTAATAATATTTTGCTGTCAATATTTTGGAAATCAATAGAAGTATCCGGAAAATGAAACCCTATATCGCGTAAACCTGCAGCTCCCAGCAAAGCATCGCACAATGCGTGTATCAACACATCGGCATCCGAATGACCCAATAATCCAACCGAATGTTCAATTCGAATTCCTCCTAACCACAATTCGCGCTCAGGAGCAAAAGCATGTACATCGTATCCAAAACCAACGCGAGGTAAATTCATAATTAACAAATCTAAATTTATAAAAAATGGTTGAACCTACCTGAGTAAAGATTTACCTTTCAATTAATGACAGTTAACAAGGCTCTTTCATCCCCCTTTTCTAGCATTTTATTTAACTAAATTCTTCATTCCAAATAAATCAAACGAAAGTGAAAAACGCAAAGTTTGGTCAAGTGGATTGGATTGAGAAGTAGAAATTACATAGGCCGCATCCAATGTAAAAACATTTAATTTGAAACCTGCACCAGCAGTAAAATACTTACGATTTCCTTTAAATTCATTTTCGTTAAAATAGCCACCACGTACAAAAAACTGTTTGTTATAGGCATATTCGGCACCAACCGACCACATAATCTCACGAAGTTCTTCTTTAAATCCATCGGGAGCATCACTAAAGGATTTAAATATCCCTGACAATGGTGATAAATCAGTATATTCTTTAGATGTCATATTATTTTGGGTTGGAACAAGTAGTTTGTTGATATCGGCACTAATCGAAATTTTATTAAAATTATCAAGTGGATAATCGAATGAACCACCTAATCGTAAATTTGTAGGTATAAAATTACTAGTTTCAAATTGATCATAAGAAATCTTAGATCCAATATTCGAAATATTCAAACCAAAAGCCAAATTTCCATCGCCTGTCGAAAGGAATATAGGTGTTTTGTAATATGCAGCCACATCTGCAGCTACAGCTGATCCTGGATACATTTCAGGTCCTTCTGTTGAATTAATTCCATTATTTAAGTCAGAACGAATATAACGCAAAGCAACTGATCCGGAGAACTTATCAAAAAATTTAATGGCATAAGCTGCATCAATTGCATATTCATTTGGCGATGCCTCTTGCAAGAAAGTACCTTGAATATCTGTCATCTGTATTTTACCTAATGAAAAATAACGTAATGACATACTTAATACTTGTTGTTGATTTATTTTCCAATATCCTGCTACATACAATAAATCAATGTCGCTAACTAATTTTCTGAGCCAAGGAGTGTACGAAATAGATAATCCGGCATCACTTTCCATAAAAGCATATTTTGAAGGATTCCAGAATTGAGAATTCTCATCGGGAGTAGTAGCTACGCCTATATCACCCATTCCACCAGCACGAGCATCTGGAGCGATAGAAAGTGAAGGTACAGCTGATACAATCGGATTGTTAACTTGAGCTAATAAACTCATTGAATGTGATATAAAAACACATAGGATTAAAATGCAATTTTTCATTCGAAAATAATTTATTTAATGGGTACAATATTACTGTAATAATTAAAAATATAAGAAATAAACGTAATATTTTAATTTTATTGTTCAACAATAATCATTTTATTAGTTTTAGAATAAATATCACTTTGAGCAGTTTTAATACTCACACGGTACAAATAAATACCTGATTTAATCTTTTTTCCATCGTTAGTTGATAAGTTCCAAGTAACATTTTCTGCCGAAGGTTGAGTAAACGACCAAATTCTCCTTCCTGAAATATCTAAAACATCAACGGTTGTGGTAAGAATTGTTTCTGGTCTATCATGAGCAACAACAAAGCGAGTTTCTGTTTTGACTGGATTTGGATAATTTGATACTGAGAAAATTACCGGTGTTAACCCTTTAACAACGTCAAAGCTAATAGAATTTGTTGAAGAATTATTGAGCAAATCCCATACTCTGAAGGTCAACGTATGTTTTCCATTCACCATTTCGGGTAATTTGTATTGAACGACACCTTCGGTGTAACTTCCAGCTTTAGACCTAAAATATTCGTTTAATATATATGACTGAGCTGGATCTTGATCAACAATTAACATCAAATCATGACCAATACCACTACCTACAGTATTAATACCATTAATATCATTTATATTTGCCATAAAAAGTGGTGTTTCATTTACATTATCACCAGAAATAAAATTTTCAGAATTGAGAAATAACTGAACTTCAGGTCCATCAGTTTCAATCACAATATTATTATCAGCTCCACCAACAATAAAACTTTCAAAATAACCCTGCGCTTCTAAGTCATTAACATCATCTTGAGCATAATAATTAATGCGTCCATTGCCATAATTGTATTTAATGTCCTTTGGCAACATGAAAGAAAAAGTAAATACTCCATCCTTAACTTCTGTATTACCTGAGAATAATGTATTTGGTCGATCGTAATAGGTCAAAGCACCATCGTTTTCATTATTTAATGTTGTAATTTTTTGAATCTTGTCATATACAACTGCATGTAACATACCATTAAAATTATTAACTTTTACACCATTTTCATCAGCAATAAAACCCTGTACTGTGGCAACAGATAATGCACGTAAAGTATCACTCCCGAAACTTGTACTTCTATTAACTTTACTCGTAATTACCTGATATTTAGTTGGAAAATTCAGCCTAATTGCTGGATCACCCATATAAACATAAGATAATTTATTTATCTCAGTTCCTATATTATTTTTAGCCTTTGCAAGTACATCGCCAACACGTAAATGCACACCATTCTGTTTTTTTAAGAGGTTTTCACAAAATAATTTATTGAGTGTAAAATTTTGATCAGCATACACAGGACGTGCAGCAGACAAAATACCTATTCCACCCCCAAGTGGATTCAATACAACATGTTCACCTGCTGAAACAGTTTGAACATCAAATTGTAAGAAATCGCATGTTGCACCAACAAAAATAGGCAAATGTAGATTAGAAAGTGATTTAACATCTGATATTGACAAGATTCCTTCATTACCCCAACCTGTGGCACCTGCATGACCTGTATAATTGATTAAAAATAAGCCTGAACGAATTAAATTCAGAAAACGACTTCTTGCCAACGGATAACTTTGACCACTTGCTGTAATCTCTTGTAAATAAGCATCTAAGTATATTTTATTTACCTGAAACGATTTGTAAGATTTGCCAATAGTTACTGCTATTGTATCGGCTTGTTTCATGTGTAATGTAGCATCACCATCATCTGCCAGAAAACAAATTTGATTCTTCCAATTACCTTTTCCGGTATTATTAATATAGCCAATTGTTTTATTTACCACATCTGCAGCTTGAGCTGATGTAGTCACAGGGAAACGTCCTACTCCAATGTCCAATAAATGAGAAGGAACCTGAATACCCTCATTATCATCAAGAAATGCAAAATAGTCATCAGTAACATACGATAAAGTTGTTTCCAGTGAATTTTCGGCTTGATAAGTCAAAATTAAATTATCGCCCGAATTTGACAATATTTTTCTATTATCAAAAGAACCTCTACCAAAAAGCAACAAGTATTTTGGCATATCTGCCTTGATTATTGCTCTGTCATATAGCATTTTCATTACCCATCTGTAAGCTGTTGCATCGGGAGTTCCTGAAGAGAATTCGTTATACACTTGTTCTGTTGTTACTACAGCAACAGTCAAATTATCCTTTTCCCTGTGTGCTTGTGCAAGTGTTTCGGCTTGATATACAAAATTTGGATGTGTTATTATTACCATATCTGCCTGTGCAATTCCATGTAGGTTTTGGTTTGGCACATTACCTAAAATATCGGGTTTTGGGAAAGCCGACGAAACTGTTGGGTCAATTGCAATATAACGAAATAATTCATTACTTGACGCAGTAAATGTTAATTTTCCGTCATCAGTTTGAGTTACAATTTTGCTAATATTTGCAGGATCAGTAATATCCCATATCTGAACATTTGCATTTGCATTACTTAGTTTAAAATTGCTATAAGTATTTAATCCCAGAAAATCTACATTTTGAAATGGCATTACCGATCCGCTCATTTTGAGCTGTCGTCTGGTATTAACTTCCAAAAAATTCAAATATCCAAGTGCTGAAAGCGCATTTAATTTATTGAAAGTCAAATTAAACGAAAATGCTTCTGTTTGAGGTGTGAACAAGTAAATTGCAGATGCTTCCTTTCCTTGTTCATACTGATTTCCATCCGTTTTTTTTGCAACTGTTAAAGTTTTGGTTTGACCGCCATTTAATGTAAGTACAAAATTGGAAATATAATTTGATGAGGCAGCTACTGCCAGACGAACTTTGGTCGAATTGGTTAATACCGGATTTGGAAAACTAAATGGTATAATCATCTGTGTCACGTCACCGAAAGTTTCACCATAAAACTCCTTACCGGAATTTGTCAAATTTATTAAATCTTTCTCATATAATTGATAATCTGTAAATTCTTCAACACTATTGACTATTTGATTGGTTGGTGGTGTAATAGCTTTTTCTACAATTTTTTTTCCGGTTCCTACATTAGAGGTTATAAAATAATAACCATATTTTGAATATGAATTGGCAAGGTGCTTAAACATCAATTTAGATTTATCGTAGGTCCATCGATTCACCCCTTGTGCATAAAACAATATATAATCACCTCCATTCCAAATTGCTACTTCGGGTAAATCATCAATTTTGTTTAGTAAAAAACTTTGTTCAAGCACACCACCTCCATATCCAAATACTCGAACATTTGCTGGGTTGATTCCCATCGAAGTTAAATCGGCATTAGTTAATTTATAAACTCCACTGTTGGAAACTCTAATCTTAACAAACTTACCTTGAGCTAAAACAGATGAAGAAGCATAAGTATGAAGTAAACCCGATTTAACTTTTTGAGGTGTAGAGGATTTCAAAATTTCTAAATCGAAAGATAAAAGTTTTAAGACTTTTCCTTCGCGATTGATAAATGGTAAAACACTAATATCAAGAAAACTTGAACCACGTTCATTTAATACATCTTTATTTACAACATTCTCAGTAGGAATTGTGATTCCTGAAATCAATTCATTTTCTTCATTTATCAAATTAACATAGACAGTATTTTTTAACTCTACATGATAAGTAAAATTAGGATTGCAAATCACTCGTTGATTAAAATATGGTAATCGATTTTCGGTGGGATAGCGTGCATTTTCGAACGCCATAACTTTAACCCATACTGAATCGAGCGACCATTTTTCGACACCTTTCCAATTCAATTTGTGAGACGTTATTTGAGTTGTTTGAGCATAAAATGCAGAAACTTGAATCAATAAAATAGCCAAAAAATGAATTTTATGTCTCATAATACTTATACAGTCTATATTTATAAATTTGTACATTAGTAACGTTAAATATCTATGTTTATTGTTTGGAAACAACAAATTACAAATGTTTATTTAATTTTAAAGTCGAACATTTTATTATCAAAAATATAACCCTCTAATCTGTCACCAATCACAATCTTACCAACACCAACAGGTGTACCGGTAAAAAGAATGTCACCAATCTTTATGGTGAAGAAACGACTAACATAAGCAATAAGTTCGCTAATTTTAAAAATCATATCCGACGAATTTCCTTTTTGAACAGTTTTTCCGTTGATATCTAAGCGAAATTGAATTTTCTGAACATCACCAAACTCATTTATTGGCAAGAAGTTACTAATAACAGCTGAATTGTCAAAAGCTTTAGAAACTTCCCATGGTTTACCTTCGGTTTTCAGCTTACGTTGTAAATCGCGCGCAGTAAAATCTACTCCTAATCCAATTTCGGAATAATACCGATTCGAAAATTTAGAATCAATATTTTTCCCCAACCGATTAAATTTTATAATCAGTTCTGTTTCGTAGTGGAGTTCTTGCGAAAATTCAGGAATATAAAAAGGTTTATTGTTCTTTAAAACAGCTGTGTCAGGTTTCATAAAAACAACCGGTACTGATGGATTAGTGTTGTTTAACTCTTTGTTATGTTCAGAATAATTTTGACCAATAGCAAATATTTTCATTTTCCTTACTGAAGTGTTAAGTTAGAAATTTCATTTTTTTCATCTTCTTTAATTGCATTTAAACGATTAAACATAACAGCTAAATGTGCATAAATAGATGTGTTTTGTACAATAACATTTTCGGGTACGCGAATACGAAAAGGTGTAAAATTCCATATAGCTTGTATTCCGCCTGCAATCATTATTTCAGAAACTTTTTGCGCTTTATCGATAGGAACCGTTAAAACACCAATATTGATACCCGTTTGTTGTTGTAATTGTTCAAAACGATCGATATGATGAATTGGAATCCGATTAATACTAGTACCAGACAACTCATATTTTACATCAAAACCTGTGACGATTTCTAATCCAAATTGCTCTAAACCATTATCATGCATCAATGCCCCACCCAAACTTCCTACACCAAATAAAAAAGCCTTATGAGAATTTGTAAATCCCAAAAATGATTCGAGAATGGCAACCAATTCTTTGACATCGTAACCAACGCGGGTACGACCAGCAATATTAACATAAGATAAATCCTTTGCAACTAACGAAGCATCTACAGCAATATTTTTTGCAATTTGTGTTGATGATAAATATAACTCTCCCGATTTTAAAACTAACTGTGCATAAGCTAAATACCATGGCAATCGTCTCAAAGTTGGTTCTGGCACTTTGAAATGTACGGTTGTTAGAGGATTGGTCATTTTCAGCATATTTTTTTAAATTAACCTACAAAAATAATCATTTTTTTTAAACTTAGGTCTATGACATATCTTAAAAAAACCTTGAATGAGATTTTTAGTATCCGCACTTAATCATTATTCAGTTAAATTGATTAACTTTGCCAGCTTAATCCAGAAAAAACAAACTCGTTTCATTTATCATGTTAATTTCTAATTTTCAATAGATTATGGACTACAATTTCAGAGAAATAGAGCAAAAATGGCTAGCTTATTGGAAAATTAATGGAACTTATAAAACAGTTATCGATAAAAACAAACTAAAGTATTATGTTTTAGACATGTTTCCCTACCCATCGGGATCAGGTTTGCACGTTGGTCATCCACTTGGTTATATTGCTTCAGACATTTTTAGTCGTTATAAACGATTGAAAGGTTTCAATGTACTTCACCCAATGGGATATGATGCTTATGGATTACCTGCAGAACAATATGCCATACAGACAGGTCAACATCCTTCCGTTACAACTAAAAAAAATATCGCACGATATCGCGAACAATTAGATAAAATTGGGTTTTGCTACGACTGGGATCGTGAAATACGCACATGTGAACCGGATTATTACAAATGGACTCAATGGGCTTTCATTCAAATGTTTAACTCGTATTACTGCAACGATTTAAAAAAAGCCAGACCAATTTCAGAATTAATTAAAGCTTTTGAATTACAGGGTACAAAAGATTTAAATATTGCTTCCACTGTTGATTTACAATTCGATGCAGAAGAATGGAAATCGAAAACTGTAAAAGAGCAACAAGAAGTTTTACTCAATTATCGAATCGCATATTTGGCCGATTTGAAAGTAAATTGGTGTACAGCATTAGGAACAGTACTTGCAAACGATGAAGTAAGCGAAGGTGTTTCGGTACGTGGTGGGTATCAGGTTGAACAACGTATAATGCGACAATGGAGTTTGCGGGTTTCAGCTTATGCACAACGCTTATTAGATGGTTTAAATACAGTAGATTGGACGGATTCATTAAAAGAAACCCAAAAAAATTGGATTGGACGTTCGGAAGGTGCCGAGATAAAATTCCACCTCACCCCAGCCCTCTCCAAAGGAGATGGAGCTGACCAAAATTCAACTTTTGATCAATCAAGAAATGAAAAAAATCCTCATTTCTATACAACCAATAAGCTTGATTGGGGTTTATTACATGATCACGCAAAAGCAATGCGTAGTGAACCAACGGAAGCAGAAAGCAATCTTTGGGAAATGTTGCGAGGAAATAAAACCGGTTATAAATTTCGCAGACAACATCAGATTGATAAATTTATTCCTGATTTTGTTTGTTTGGAAAAGAAACTAATTGTTGAAGTTGACGGTGAAAATCATTCGAGTGATGAACAAATTGAACTAGATAAAGCCAGAACAAATATTCTTGAAGAACTTGGTTATAGAATAATCAGATTTTCAAATGAAGATGTAAAATTATTACCTCAAATTATTATTGAAAAAATAAAAGTTGAATTGTCCAAAACTGAATCTTTGTTCAACAAAACAATTGTTCAAAATGCAGTTCCCCTCTCCTTTCAAGAGGGTCAGGGTGATTTGATCGAGGTGTTTACAACCCGTGCTGATACCATTTATGGTGTCACCTTTATGGTTCTAGCACCCGAAAGTGAATTGGTAAAACAACTTACTACTTCTGAAAAAGCCGCAGAAGTTGAAAATTATATCACTGCTACAAAAAAAAGAACAGAACGTGAACGTATTGCTGACCGAAAGGTTTCGGGTGTGTTTTCAGGTTCTTATGCCATCAATCCTGTAAGTGGTACAGAAATTCCAATTTGGATAAGTGATTATGTTTTGGCTGGTTATGGAACAGGTGCAATAATGGCTGTACCTGCACACGATAGCCGTGACTATGCATTTGCAAAACATTTTAATTTACCTATTATTCCATTAATCGAAGGTTGCGATATTAGTAATGAAAGTCTGGATGCAAAAGAAGGAATCATGATAAATTCCGGATTTCTGAATGGACTTACTGTAAAAGTGGCAAATGAAAAGGCAAAAAAATACATCGTTGAGAATGAAATTGGGAATGTAAAAGTCAATTTCCGCTTACGGGATGCCATCTTTAGTCGTCAACGCTATTGGGGCGAGCCATTTCCAGTTTATTACATAGATGAAATGCCATACATGCTCGACGAAAGTAAACTTCCGTTGGAATTACCCGAAATAGATAAATTTTTACCTACCGAAAAAGGTGAACCACCGTTAGGACGTGCCAAAAACTGGCAAACAGAAGATGGTTACCCCTTGGAATTTTGCACCATGCCAGGCTTTGCAGGTTCATCTGCCTATTATTTACGATATATGGAACCAAAAAACGACAAAGAATTGGTAAGTCGTGAAGCAAACCAATACTGGCGAAATGTAGATTTGTATATTGGAGGAACCGAACATGCTTCCGGACACCTGGTTTACAGTCGATTTTGGAATAAGTTTCTTTTCGATCTTGGTTTAATCTGTGAAGATGAACCATTCAAAAAATTGGTAAATCAGGGAATGATTCAGGGACGTAGTAATTTTGTATATCGTGTAAAGGATAGAAATACATTTGTTTCGCTGAATTTGAAGAATCAATTTGAAACAACTGCCATTCATGTAGATGTAAATATTGTATCAAACGACATATTGGACATTGAGAAGTTCAAAAACTGGAATCCTGATTACAAAGAAGCCGAATTTATATTAGAAGATGGAAAATATCATTGTGGTTGGGCAGTTGAAAAAATGTCGAAATCAATGTATAATGTGGTAAATCCTGATGATATTGTTGAGAAATATGGAGCTGACACATTACGATTGTATGAAATGTTTTTGGGACCTTTGGAACAATCGAAACCCTGGGATACAAACGGAATTGATGGTGTACATCGTTTCTTAAAACGTTTGTGGTCATTATTTTACAAAGATGAAAACTTCCTTGTAAGCAATGAGACTCCAACTGCGGATGAATTAAAAATTTTGCATAAAACCATAAAGAAAATCACTTTTGATATAGAGAATTTCTCTTACAATACATCCGTTTCGGCATTTATGATTTGTGTAAATGAGCTTTTTAGCCTAAAAAGCAGTAAAAGAGCTATTCTGGAACCACTTGTCATTTTATTAGCACCCTTTGCACCACATATTGCTGAAGAATTATATCATGTTTTGGGAAATGATAATAGTGTTTGTGATGCTTCATTTCCTATTTGTAATGAAGATTATTTAATAGAATCGGCAATTAAATATCCTATATCTTTTAATGGGAAAGTCCGTTTCATGATAGAACTTCCGGCTGAAATGAGTAAAGAAGAAGTAGAAAAAGCTGCAATGGAAAATGAACTGACATTAAAGCAATTAGAAGGAAAAAAACCTAAAAAGGTGATCGTTGTACAAGGGAAAATTGTAAATATTGTTATTTAATCCACTGACTATTAAAAGGGGAATAATAAAACAGTCATTCTGAAATTCAGAAATCATGAGTATAGTAAAAAAAAAAGAAAATAAAAGAAACTTCAGTTCTCCTTTAAAAACTAAAGGAACTTTGAGAACTGTTGGCAAAGAAACATGGATTTCCATTCGTGAATATATTTTCATTGCATTCGGTCTTTTTTTGTATGCAGGTGCATGGAAAGGATTTTTGCTTCCTCACCAAATTACCGGAGGTGGAGTAACCGGTATCGGAGCAATTTTATATTATGCTACAAATCTCCCAATATCCATTACTTTCTTTTTGATAAATTTTGTTTTGCTCGCTATTGCAGTTCGAAGTATTGGTTGGGCATTTTGTATTAGAACTATTTACGGTGTTGGTATGCTAACACTGTTTTTTGCAATCTTACCACAAGCAATTCCAGGAACATTTGTAGGAGCAGATGATAACTTTATGGCTTGTGTTATTGGTGGATTACTATCCGGAGCTGGTATTGGTATTGTTTTCTTATCAAACGGTAGTTCAGGTGGAACTGATATAATTGCCAAAGTAGTGAATAAATACCGTAATATTACATTTGGGCGTGTATTACTTTATTGCGATGTTTTGATTATTTGTTCAACCTACTTTTTTGACTTCGGAAGTTTAGAAAAAATAGTTTATGGACTAAGCACAATGGCTATCACTACTGTGGCTGTGGATATGGTTATAAATGGAGTTCGCCAGTCAGTTCAATTTTTTATTTTCTCAAAAGAATATGAGCAAATTGCAACCCGTATAAATTTAGATTTACATCGAGGTGTAACTTTACTAGACGGAATGGGTTGGTACTCAAAAGAATCGGTGAAAGTTCTTACCGTAGTAGCACGAAAGAATGAATCCATTAAAATTTTTCGTATTGTTAAAGATATTGATCCTAACGCATTTATTTCACAGTCCTCAGCAATTGGGGTTTATGGCGAAGGATTTGATGTTATAAAAGGGAAATAAAAAAATGGGGGATAATTTAAAGAAAAAAATGCTGGATGCACTAACATGGGCTACTATTGATCGATTTGGTCAACAGGGAGTTCAGTTCATAGTTGGGTTAATTTTTGCCCGTCTTATCAGCCCTGATGATTATGGATTGGTTGGAATGTTAATGATATTTGTGGCACTTTCTGGAACATTTGTTGATGCCGGATTTAGTCAGGCACTTATCCGAAAACCTAATGTTGACGAAACAGATTTAAACACTGTATTTTATTTTAATATCTTCATTTCTATTGCATTATATATTATTTTGTTTTTTTTTGCACCAGCTTTATCTTCCTTTTTTAACCAACCACAATTAATTTCCATTTCACGTGTTATGTTTCTGGGCATCTTATTTAATTCATTTTATTTGATTCCTGTTGTTAAAATGGTAAGAAAATTAGATTTTAAAACTGGTGCAATTATTAATATTACTTCTGTTTTTTGCAGTGCTTTTACTGGAGTTTTGTTGGCATTTAGGGGTTTTGGTGTGTGGGCATTGGTTGCTCAAATGGTTTCGTTCCAATTTTTTAGAATGCTTATTATTATATCTTATGTAAGATGGAAACCAAAACTCATTTTTTCATTTAATGTAATTCGTCAATCTTGGGCTTTTAGTTTTAATTTATTGGGTACTGGAATATTAAATGTTATTTTTAATTATCTTTATATCTTGATTCTAGGAAAATTTTATCCAAAACACGATGTTGGATATTACTCACAAGCAAACAAACTTAACGAAACTACGAATTTTAGTTTTCAAACCATTTTGGTAGGTAGTACATATTCACTTTTAGTCAAAATTCAAAATGACGATGATAGATTTCGTCGAATTTTTAGAGAAATTGCTCAAAAAACCTCTATTATAACCTTTCCGATAATGTTGACATTAATTGCTTGTGCCAAACCCTTAATTGTAGTTTTATTAACTAACAAATGGATTGCATCAGTTCCTTACTTTCAATTACTTTGCCTTGCAACACTCTTTGGACCACTCTATACTTTAAATATCAATGCTTTAAATGCTAGAGGGAAATCAAGAGTTACTTTCAAATTGGAATTTATCAAAAAGCTGATGATATTGTTTTCATTATTAATTTGTTTCCATTTGGGAATAATTGCTATGCTCTGGGGTTATGTTTTTGCCTGTTTTGCCGCTTATTTAATTTCAATTTTGTATCTTAAAAAAGATTTAAACCATTATATAAAACATCAAATTAACGATTTTATTAAATGTTTTTCATTTGGGTCAATGATTGCACTTTGTGCCTTTGGTATTTCATTTTTTATCCAAAACTTTTATTTTTTGCTTGGAAGCCAAATTATTTTGTCGAATTTAATTTATTTCTTCATTATTAAGCTGTTTTTTAATAATTTATATACAAATGCGCTTCAATTTGTAGGTGGAAAATTTCAAAAATTAATCAAAAAATGAAAATTCTTTTTATCAGCTCATGGTATCCCACATTAAAAAATCTAAATTATGGGATTTTTGTAAAAGAACACGCTTCAGCCATTAAATCATCAGGAAATGAAATAGTTGTACTTGCAATTGTATTACATAGAAGCAACAAATTATGGTCAAAAAAATTATCAGATTCTATTGATAATAATGGAATTAGAACAATATTAATTGAAATTAGTACCTGCTTTTACGATTACGTTTATCATGCACTTCCACTACAATATATAATTTTAAAATGTAGGTATACAAATTACCTTCAGAAAGATTTTAAACCTGATATTGTTCATTCCAATGTCATTTTTCCCGCTGGTATTTTGGGTTATTGGTTAGCAAAATCTCTTAAAAAACCTCATATAATTACCGAGCACTGGACTCGTGTACGTAATTTTTCACATATGCCTTTACTGTCAAGATGGGGAAAAAAAGCTTATCAAAATGCTGTAAAAATACTTCCTGTTTCAATATTTTTACATAACGAGATTCTGCAATCTTTTAAAATTTCCGATAGTAAGAAATTCACCATTATTGGAAATGTAATTGATTCAAAAACCTTTTGCTTCAAAGAAAAAAAAACGAATAATAATCAACTTAAACTCTGCTCAATAGCCACTTGGTCACATCTTAAACATCCTGCAAAACAACCGGAGCTATTAATATCCGCAGTTTCTGAATTACAAAAAGAAATTAAACAAACGATACAACTCACAATGATTGGTGGTGGCAGTAAAGTTGATGAGTTAAAAGAATTATGTCGGTCAAAATCTGTAAATGCCGTTTTTACGGGTTATCTTGATAAACTTGAAATTGCAAAATATCTTCAAGATGCTGATTTTTTTGTACATCCTACCAATATAGAAACATTTGGGGTTGTAGTGGCTGAGGCACTTTTGACTGGAACACCAGTTATATGTTCCAATATTAGCGCATTGAAAGAATTGATATCTGATTCGAATGGCATTTTGTGCGAAAATAACATAAATGATTGGATAAGAGGAATAAAACTTGCTACTGAAACAAAATTTGACGGAAAACAGATATCATTAAATCTTTTTAAAAAATTCGATTGTAACAATATCGGAATTGAGATAAATTCTGTGTATAATACATTATTATAAATGAAATAAAATCTTTTCAAATGAATATTCTGTATTTTTTTAAAGATTACGATAATTATATGTCCAAATGGCAGTATATTCACATTCTTGATGAATTGGAGCGACATGGGCATAAGGTAATAATATATAATCCACTAGCTTATAAAACACCTGAGGAATTGAATGAAAATCTAATACCATTTATAAAAAGCTCAAAAAAAAAGTTTGATCTATTTATGAATTGTGAAAGCGATGGATTTCTATTTACATCCACGGTAACAGCAATTCAAAATTTGGGACTCAGCACACTCTTAATTTGCTTTGATAATCTTCATGCACCACATTTACACAAAAAAATGGCGCCGCTATTTGATATTGTTTGGATTACATCACTTGAAACCAAATATTTATTTGAATTGTGGGGTTGTAAGAAAATCATTTTTCAAACATACGCAGCAAATCCCTACACTTTTAAACCTAAGTGGAAATTAGCAAAACACAGTTTGTGCTTTGTTGGTTCACCTTATGGTAGTAGGATAAATATCTTGAATACTTTAACCCAATCAGAAGTTAGATGTGATGTTTATGCTGATTCAATTTTAAATAAGGAAAAAGGTAAGAAAAACCAAATACCAAACATTAAAATATCAGCAATCGAGAGAGTTATACGTTCAATGAGTTTTCAAATCGGACGTAAGGTATTATATGCCGATTTGTTAAATATATCAATTTTAAATCACAAATCAATTTTAAATATAAACGAATTCTTATCAATCCACCCTTCAATTTCGTTTGAAGAAATGCAAGAAATATATTCAAATAGCTCATTGGCATTGAATATCACTGTTTTGAGAAACACATATTTACTAAAAAATCCGATTCATAAAATACATCTTCGAACATTTGAAATACCAATGTGTGGAGGATTGGAAATTGCGCCTTTTTCGGATGAATTGGCTGGTTATTTCGAAGATGGGAAAGAAATTGTGTTATATAAATCGGAAGAAGAATTTATTTCAAAAGCAAAATTTTATACCGACACAAAAAATGATGCTTTGTGTTTTAAAATGAAACAGGATGCACGAAAACGTGCTAAAAATGAGCATACTTGGAATATTCGGTTTAATAATCTTTTTGATTTCATTTATAAGTGAGGATGCTTTTTCAAATTTTTTAAGTGTTATGAGTAATAATTGTTTGATATTATAAAATTATTCATACTCTTAATCAAGAACCTATATCTCATTACAATAAAATTGAGCAATATGGATAGATGACCATAAAATAAAAAAATTACCAACAATTGACTTATGAAGTGATAATGAGGTATCCCAATGACAGAAAATAAGCCAGAAAGAAAGGATTGCCATACTATTAAAATTGAAAAAAATAATAAATATCTTGCAATAATTTTTTTCTCACTAATCCAAATTAAAATTTGAGGGATAGTAAAAAGTAAAAAAATCAAACGATAATCCCAATTATACCCAATTAAACATGTTGTAATAAAGATACCTGAACCAATTAAGTATGAAATTCCTTTATTATCAGAATTTACTAAAGGAATTTTTGATTTTTTTTTCATGTTAAGGTAAAATGCAATAAAAGCAAGTACTAATAATACAATAAAAACAGTATAGATAAAAAACTGTAGAGATTGAAAATTTTTTATAGCAATTGATACCGAAGGGATTTTTTTAATATAATTCATGAATATCGAAGGAAATTCACCTAATCCGTAGGAAACATTGGATGATCCAAATGGTCTTGGTGTTTTTTGACTTACGATAATAATATTTTGCCTAAATAGTATTAGGTACATAAAAAAAATTATAATTACGCTCAAAAACAACCAAAATATTTTTCTTGTTTTCGTATTTACATTGTTAATTACACATGTTATTGCACCAATAGGAAAAAGCTTGAGAAAACTTGTAAGTAAAATAGCGATTGCCATTAAACCATGATTTTTTTTATAGAACAAAGGAATTAGTAATATTAAAAAAATTATCAAATCACAATTTCCCCTTTCTACACAAAGCGTTATTGCTGGTGATACTAATAACATAGAATAAATAATAGCACCAAAAAAATTAATTTTTTGGATATAAAAATAAAGAATACTAAATAAGGTTATTGCTAATCCAAACCCAATGTACATAAGATTTGATATAGTAAAGAAAGGGATAAAGGAAAAAAAACTCCATACGTATGGATAGTTGAAGTAAGGTGCACCATCAAAAAATATTTTATTATAAGGATCGACACCATCCTTGAAAGCACCAATACCATAAAGTAACATTTTAAGATCCGCAAAATAAGGCATTGGTTGCATACCGAAAAATTTACCAATTACCGCATATGATCCAAAATAAAATTCAGAAAAAAGTAGTATAAGAAAATAAATCAAAACGAATCCAAAAGGAATAAATCGAAAATCTTTTCTATTGTTTTGGAACAAATCCTTTATTATATTAGTAATTAATGTCATAAAAATTTTCTTTATTTTGTATTTTTAGATTAACTTCTTGTTTTAAAATATAAAAAAAATATACTTTATCCCATTAAATGAATGTCATTTAACCAAGCGTTTAATAAAATTATTTCACTATCTTCCACAAGTTGCAATTCAATCAATTTCAAATAACAAAGTATCATATTGTCAGCAATATTTTCAATACATTCTTTTAAATTTAACGCTTTTAGATTTTTGATTATTTGTGCATTATTATTGTAACCCGAAATTTCATCACCAAAATCCTTCATTAAATTATGATCATTTCGTTTTTGCCATTCCGTACTTTGATGAAATAAAATAGGCCAACCGCATGTCTAAGCTATACGTTGAGCAACATAGGAACTCCAAATATCAGTCATTCTGAAACTACAATATGATGGTAAATACATAAGTGGAAAAGCTTCTTTAAGCCAAGTAGTGTTCTGGCTGTTAAAAGGACAAAATGAATTATTGCCTAAGGCAATACTGTTGGCTTTATTAAATATGATTGGCAAAGGCAAAGTAAGCCTGTAAATGGCATCAACATCAGGATTTTCATCTGCCAACCCTTGCTGAATTGGGCAATCAATTAATGCTATATTTTCTAAAGTTGGCAATATATCCTGAATATTTTCAAGAGCGAAACCTCTTGGCCATATGTGGACATCAGTAAAGTATTTATAGTTATTTACCCAACCTTTATTGTTTAATAAGTGGGCATTTACCTTTTTTTTTCGATTATCCCAAAAGCCATCCAAAGGCAAATTATCGTCATCGGTTTCGATAATTGTTTCTGCCCCATTGGAAATGGCAATTAGATAACCCAAATTTTTACGTGCATAGTGTTTTACAGGTAAAGTCTTTGCTAATTGAAACTTTAGAGCTAGTTGCCACTCAATTGAATAGAAATCGCAACCATCCAAATTAAATTCAATGGGACTTTTGGTATCACCAATCACAATAAATGGTATGTTGTGTTTTGATGTTTCTTGTGCAAACTGTTTCAATACAGGATGTTCTTGATTTGCAATTGATGAAATTATTAAAAATGTATTTTCCATATTGAACTCATTATTTTATTGTGTGTAAAAAATATTTTCTTGCTCCAAAATTCCACCAGTATGTTACAAAAGTTGCGAGAAGTTTTGAAAGCATAAAGTATAAGCCAATAAATTCAGTAAAACTCCAAATTAAAAGTGTATTAATTCCTAAGCCTATTGCTGTTATTATAGTATAGTAAAAAAACTCATGATGACGTTTCTCTATCACTCTTATCTTAAAAATCCAGAAGGTACATAAGTAATAGTTTAAAACTGTACCAGACATAAAAGAAATAATTGACGATGTTATGTACTTTATATCAGTGACATGTGTTAAAACAAACAACATAGCGAGGTCAAGAGTTGTACAAAAACCACCAACGATGAAATATTTTGCAGCTTGTGTAAAAGCATCATTTTTAATTATAGATAGTTTGTTGTAAATTTTCCCGATTTTTCTTTTCATCTGATAATAGGAGATTTAAACTTCAACCTAAGTATAAAATAGTGAAACAAAACTTTAAATGAATTAATAATGGCATTTTTAGAAACACTTGGAGAAGGAGCTCGATAATGAATTGGAATTTCGGCATAGCGGCTCTTGCGAAGCAAATATCGTAATTCAGTTTGATAAAAGTGAGCCTTTGATAAAAGACCTTGTTCAACAAATTTTTCAACGATGTTTGCATGAAAACCCTGAAAACCTGAAGTCATATCATACATACTTGTACTAAGTAATAAATTTGCAAGAATTGTTCCAAATTTAGATAAAAATGTTCGTTTCCAATTGGAGTCACATATTGAACCGCCGTTGATAAATCGGCTGCCAAATGCACAATCGTTTCCCTCGTTCAAAACTCTCAGAAACATTGGTAAAGCTTTTGGATCGTGCGATAAACCAGCATCCATTTCTATAATTATTTCATGCTTGTTTTTTAAAGCTTCTTTATATCCATTTATATAAGCATCGACCACATTTTTGTTTTCAGGTGCCCAAACTGTAACAAATCTGTTGTCAGTTAATGAAAGATTATTACATAATTCCAATGTATTATCTTTTGAGGCTTTATCAATAACAAAATAAACTTTGCCACATTCGAGACTATTAATTACATCTGTCAAGGACGAAACAAAGGGATAAAAATCTTCTTGTTCATTCGCCATTGGGATTACTACTGCAAAATTAAATTTCATGATTGACATTATTTCGATAAATATTTTCTCTGTTTGTATCAGATATAATTATATTATATGAGTATCGGGTGTTGTACCTAAAATTCATTTTTATAGCTAACACAAGC
>JACDZH010000379.1 GCA_013426815.1 Paludibacter sp. | reverse complement strand
CCAGCATTCATGGTAAGTACTGCATCAACTTTGGATGCTGAATAGTTACAATAATTTTATATTAATTTTTTCTCTGATAGATATAGTAAAAAATAGCGTTAGACTGATCAGTAGAACGAGCAGGTTTAATTGCAATGAATTAAACAACGCCATTATGGCAGTTAATGCAGCATATCTTGTTTTTTGATTATCAAGGTGCTTGTTGAATATATATAGCAGGATCAGGACTGGAAAATACCTGAAAAAAGAAAAACCAGGACTGAACCTTAACGCACCGACATCACACGTCAACGCTATCAGAATAAATATAGCCCCTGATATAGCTGTGTCCTCAATTGAGTGCCAATATATAAAAATTACTAAAAGACCGAAGAGCATTAAGCTAATCAGTCCCGTCAGAGAATATACAACGAAGGGTATATCTTTTGCAAATAATGCTGGTAGTAAACTGGCCAAACCGTATTGGCTATTAAATAAAGCCTTAAAATTTCCGTCCAGCACTTCCCTGCTTGGATAAAGAACCGTATTGTAGTGGTGCAGATACCGTCCTCGCCAACTTAACGTCTCCCCCACTGAGATGCTATTTGTTCTCAGCCACTTAGCTGTAACCTCTTGGTTTTCCGACGCAAATAACAGATCATGCGACGTAGTTATGATACCAGAATTTGTACTGTCAACTGCGGAAGGACAAGTGCGCGTCACTATGCAATTATCTAGAGAAGTCCTAATGTCAGGAGAAGCGAGTACACGTTCAATTGCCTCTATGCCAGATGGCGTCATGTGGTTTGGTGCGATGAGTTCCAGTTCAATGAGGGAGCTTGACTGGCCTAAGACAATAATCTTCCCTCCGATGATAAAACTAAACAATACACCCACGCAGACGGCTAAAATATTTTTCGTGGTTATTTTTATCTTGTATTTATTTTGCAATAGTGGTGAGTTTGCATAAATAAATAGGCATATGACCATGAGCATATAGGCAATAATAATTATATTATTCACAGGCAATTGTCAGAAAAGTGGATTTTTTTATGATTTTGGAAATCATGTTGAACAAATGTTCCCAATGATTAATCGAGTGTCCATTTGCGCAGATTAAAGTTAATATGTTTAGTATCACACTGCTGCGTTCCCTTGAAGCAGTCCTGGATTTAAGCATCAAAATAACGTCATCTTATTTGTTCCATCGGTCAAAAATTGCGGCTAGTAAAATACCAACCAGGACACCACATAAGCATGCCCGCCACAGTTTAGAAAACATACGTTTCTTTGATATAGATGTAGACTCTATAAGAGAAGTCGGACGGATATTGGCACTCGAAATTAATTCACGAAGCAGCGAAGACCGATTCATTTTTTTGTCGAGGTCATTTAGCATTGCCATGACACTAAATCCAGTCACAACTTCTCTTCCTTCGGTCAGCTTGGGATTAGCAACCGCCTGATTATCAAGTATCATAGCCAAACGTTTAGAAAGAATGTCCACTTCAAGGTCAAGTCTTGATAGCTCTTTGCGAATATCAGCCTGATATGTATCAAGGATAGTGTTGTGTTTGGATATAAGCTCCGCAACAATAGAATCAATTGCAGTTTGTACCAACTCCTCTGATTTGCCGCTCACAGTAATTATTATCGAATCTGCATTCTTCGTTGGCTTGACAGTCAGACCAGCTTCTTCGTCAACATTCAATAAGGCCAGAATTTCATTTCTTTTTGCCCTGTTAGCTACCGCCTGTATAAAAGAACGCGATTTAAGTCGCTCTATAACCGTTCCCGTATGCTCAAGGCTTTGGCTTTGGCTTTGGCTTTGGCTTTGGCTTTGGTTCTGTGAAATCTGCCCTATTTTAACCAGAGCCTGCCCCTTCCATTGAACAGGTTGAACAAAATAGAGTATCGCCCCGGTCAAAAATCCCAAAACTGCTCCGATTACATACCCTTTCATTTTTCTTGGCACCTCAAGCATTCTTTGACCTTTCCCCACCTATTTCACATCCAGCCATAAAAAGGTTGACGTGAAGTAAATTAGGCTCCTCGCTAAATTGAGTGGGTAATGGTTGTCTGTTGTAGCGTATTTTTGTTA
>JACDZH010000035.1 GCA_013426815.1 Paludibacter sp. | reverse complement strand
CTATGATACAACTTTTTGACACACTTTCTTATCCCGAACTCAGGTTAATAGTAATAAATTAACAGTTGAGTCTACTCCGATAATTATTAGTAAACAGAATAAACGATAAGCAAAAAACACGAAAATTACAAATTCCATATGTATTTAATTATCAGATACTTGAAAATAATCAAATAAAATATTTAATGATAATTTGTCAATTCAGTGTATTCTGTGTGCAAATACTGGCTTTTCAGTATACACTTTATAGTTTATAAATTTGCTTTTTAATGTAGCTCCAAAATCAATGCCGTTTGTTTTGGTATAATTAAATCACTTTTTAAATCATACTTTTTTTCGGTCATTGCATCTATTCCTTTTGTAATATTTTCAAGATTTTCGGCATATCGATCGATTTTCAATGTTTGTTCTGTTTCATTGTTGTTCAGAATAACCATAATCTTCTCAGTTTTAATATAGCGAAAATACACATATACATCATTTTCGGGGGTGTAATGTGTTAGTAATCCTTTGTGAATAACCGCTTTGCTTTTTCGCCAGTTTAGCAATTTCGACATAAAATTAAAGTATTCATTTTGAGTAGATGTTCTTCCGTTTGCCGTGAAGGCGTTGATTGAATCACCTTGCCAGCCTCCGGGAAAATCACGACGTACATCACCATCACCTATATTTTTATCACCTTTCATACCAATTTCTGAACCATAATAAATTTGTGGAATACCACGGGTAGTCATTAAAAACGACATTGCCATTTTAAATTTAACAAAACTCCCATTTAGTAAATTATTGTAGCGTTGTGTGTCATGGTTTTCCGAAAAAATCAACAAGTTGTTAATATTGGCATATAAATAATCATTTGCAATATTATTGTATAGTCGGTTCATTCCTACATCTTCCCAAGGTTTACCATGTTCGTTAAAGCAGTTTGACAACGCTTTTTGTAACATAAAATCCATTACTGTTGGAAGCTGAGAATTGTATTTCAGCGAATTTACAGCATCCTTTTGCCAAAAAGCAATATCTTGGGAGTTAAATAACCACGTTTCACCCATAATGTTGAAATTTGGATATTCATTCATTATGGTTTTTGCCCATTTTGTCATTGCATCCTTGTCGTTGTACGGATAAGTATCCATCCGTAAACCATCAAGTTTTGCACTTTCCAACCACCAAATAGAATTCTGAATATAATAGTTCCAAAAATAAGTGTTGTTTTGGTTCATGTCAGGCATGGTTTTGTCAAACCAACCTTCAACAAAAAGTTTTTTATCAATATTGGCAGCGTGAATATCTTTTAGGGTATTGGCTTTATGATTGGTTTGAGTATAGGTAGGGTATTGGTGAATCCAGTCTTCGAAAGGTAAATCATTCATCCACCACGACCAGATTCCACAATGATTTGAAACCATATCCATTATAACTTTTAATCCTTTTTGGTGAGATGCTTCTACAAAGTCTGAATACTCCTCGTTACTACCAAAGCGGGGATCGATTTTATAATAATCACTGATAGCATAACCATGATAGCTGTATTTTTGGTAATTATTTTCCTGTACCGGCGTACACCAAATGGCTGTTGCACCAAGTTCTTTGATATAATCCAGATGATCCTGAATACCTTTAATATCTCCGCCATGACGAGCAAAATTTATGCTACGATTCATTTTATCTGGTTGAGTATCTATGCTATCGTTTTGGGGATTGCCATTGGCAAAACGGTCGGGCATTAGGAGGTAAACCACATCAGCACTAGTAAAGCCCTGTCTGTTTGCTGAATTTGGTTGACGCTTTTTTAGTTCATAAAGATAAGAAATATCTGGTTTTTCAGCCTGTTTGAGAACTATTTGAAAAGTTCCTGCTTTTGCAATTTTTTTTTCAATCTCCAAGGTCACAAATAAATAATTTGGACTACATGCACGATTTGATTTGACGATTTTTACACCGGGGTAATTAATTATAACTTTTCGGTTGCAAATTTCTGAACCATGTATCAATAATTGCAATTGAGTATTTTTCAAGCCCACCCACCAAAATGCAGGTTCTACACGTTCAATTTGTGAAACAAGACAGGAAGAAATAAAGATGATTATTAGAATTAATTTTACTTTGAGCATATAAATGCAGGTTTATGAAAATTTTGACCAAGCAACAATTCAATGTGTGAGTGGACATAAAATGGAAACCTTTTTAAAAACAAATCAGTTGCAAGGCTAACCTTGCAACTGATAAAACTATTGTTTTTATCTAAAAATTTATATTAGTTTTTAGAAACTGTCTATACCCAAATTATTTAACCATTAACTTTGTGCTTCCTTTTGAAGTTCTAAGGATATAAACACCTTTGTTAAGATTTAATTTAAGAGTACCTTCAGTAAATTCGTTTGCTACCACTTTACCAGTGAAGTCATACAGCGAAACATTTCCTACATAATTGTTAATACGAATTTCACCATTTGCATAATAAGCTTCGATATTTTCAATTTTTTGGTCAAATAAGCCGGTTGAAATATTCATAATGCTTACTGCTTGTTTGTCAGAAATAGCCTTGTTATAAATGCGTAATTCGTCAATTAAACCTAAATCTGATAAATGATTCCAATATGCAAAGGTAGGGGCACCTGAACCTATTGAAAGCGATTTGATAACCTTCTTCCAACTCATGGCTGCTTCAAGTGGAGCCGCAAAAGGTACACCATTAAAATAAATTCTTTGTTCCAAAGCTGAGATAGAGATTGCAATATGTGCCCATTCGCCTACTGCTATTTCCTTACCATCATTCCACGATTCGAGTAAACCAGTTCCTACATTTAATTTCACACGTTGCAGAGTTGCTGATCCTTCTCTGAACAAACGGAAACCATGTCTGCGATTTTCTAAAGAATCAGTCCCTAATGTTAAAATACCGCCTCTGTCATTTGCTGGTTTGTACCAGAAAGCAACTGAAAGTTCTAAAGTACTATCGATAGGAAGTGTTAAGTAGGCTCCGGTAACACCTTGATATGCTTGACCAAATTTACCGGTTCCATAAGTTGGAACACCAACCATAGTAGCAGTTCCAAAATTTCCGTTAAATGGCATATAAACTACTGGTGTGATATCTGCAGACCAATCTGAACCCCAATTTTTAACAGTGTCTAATTTATTTGTTACCAATTGAGCATCTATCATACGGTTGCTACCTAAATCTGCCATAGTTGCATCTTTTTCGCTGTATTTATCACCACGTCCACTATAATATTTGTATTCAGCAAAATCAATTTTTGAAAATGTGAATAAAAATCTGCCATCAGGTTGCTTAACACCGGCTGCAAAACTCTTATTATCCCAGTTTAAATGAGAGCCCATAGCATACATCACTTGTGTTCCTTCAGGTGCTTTTACGGTTGTAGTAACATCTTTTAAACCTGCTGCTCCGGGATAAATTCTTTTAAAAGTAATTTGTGGTAAAACCGGAGGAGTGGCTGTTGCATCACCTACTGCATCAAATAATACTGTAGGCTGTAAAACATCTGTATATTTATTATTGCCTTGGTTTTGCTGATAAGCCCAAGCTGGACCAGTAGTAAATTGGAAAGCTAAAGCATGTGCATTAGAAGTATAAATCTTAATCGAAAAATCATTACCGTTTGCATCGCTTAAAGCCGGTACTAAAGTCATTTTTGTAGAAGTTGAATCTTTTTTTCCTACAAAACCGGGTGTTTGCCAACCGTTGAAGTTCCCAGTCATGTAACACTCAGTTACTGTTTTTGGTACATAAATATCAATTGTATAGTATCCTGGTGCAGGTGGTACATCTACCCAAACAGAACCCCAAGCAAGTACAACATCTACTTGTGGTGTGGTTCCTGCATAAGTATTATCTCCTAATTCAGCGTAACCAGGTGCATCACCCTTCATTACGTAAGCCCAATCGGGTCCACAAATATATTTATATTTAATAGCCGCCAAGGTAATTGTTTTATCAGAAAAATTAGCTTCATCCAGCGTAACTGTGTAGTGAGTTGCATCTATTTTGGTACATTCCACTGCACCACTTGCATTCCATCCGTTGAAATTACCAACTATCATACATCTATTGGTTTGATGATGACCATCTGCCCCACCATCATTAGGAACTGTAACATTAAAAGTAGCCGTAGCCGCCGTAGCAAACTGAAATACAGTTGCCATGCATAACAATAGCATCGAAAAAGTAAATTTTGTTTTCATAAGATTGATTTTTTAATTAATTGATAAGAATATTTGAATTTTAATAGAATTGAATTTAAACTACGCAAAAGTAATTATAAATTTAAATAATAGATATGATAAATGTGTTTACTTTCAAAAAATACGGCGCAATCGTTTGCAATTTAATTTTTATAAACCTAAATGTTATATGTTTGTAAATAAATTACAATATTTAAAATTCGAACAACGACATCAAATGACTTATTTTTTAAAAGTTGGTTCCAAAAAAAACCAACTTTTAAAAAAAATGAGTTTTATACCCTTTATATTAATATCCGTGATTCTGAGTCAAATTAGGATTGGCATTGATTTCAGATACAGGTATTGGGAAAACATTAAAGTCTTCACTAAAATCTTCACCCGCTGCTACTCCATGCTTCCAGTCCCATGTATAACCGGTGTTAGTTCCACCATAATGACCAAAGCGTATTAAATCCATACGACGCCTACCTTCGAAAAAGAATTCACGTGCCCACTCATCAATAATATTTTGTAATGTTAAAACTGTAAGTGGTGTGGTTTTTCCTGCTCGGGTTCTTAAAGTATTAATTGCTTCAAGTGCAGTATAACCACCTATTGAAGCTGCTCCGTTAGTAACAGCCTCGGCATAATTGAGATAAGCTTCAGCTTGACGCATCAATGGAATATCCACATCGGTAAATTGAGTATCGTTAGTTTTACCCTTATCTGCACGTAAATTAGAATATTTTATCACAGAATATCCTTCTTTAAATACATTAGAAATAATTCCCATTGTTCGTAGTACTGTATTTATACTATCTGCACTGCCATCTTTCTTTTTTATTATTACGCCACCCTTTAAAAACAAAGCTCGAGAATCCTTTAATGAAAGGGTTGGACTTCTAGCAGTTGTTAAATCATTATTATCAGAGAATACTGCATTACCTGGAAAAAACTTCTTAACCAATGTAGCACGAGCTCTGTTTCCACCCCATCCTTCGGTAGTTCCCCAGCCTGGCATATCACCGGTATGTGTTGAAGCAATAAGAAACAATGAACTTCCCCAGCTTTTTGTTTGTACACCATCTGCTGCAATAGCAAAAATAATTTCTTTAGGAGCTTCATTTACAGTTGAGCCATCAACTGCTCCGGCGTTATCTGCCATAAACAATTGTCTGTATGAGGGACAAAGTGAATATCCCGAACTTGGATCAATTACCTTTTTTGCATAAATTGCTGCTGAATCCCATTTAGCTGTTCCGGTATATACTTTGGCATTTAAATAAATTCGAGAACGCAACAACCAATTTGCAACTTTATTCACCCTATAATATGGTTTTGCTTCGCCTGGAGCATACATATTAGTTTCACATTGGCTGAGTTCCTTATTAATATAATTAAATAAGTCAACCCGACTCATTTGTTTTGGTGATTCAGTGATGGTTACTGTTTCTGTGAAAGGTACGCTCCCAAACATATCCATCAAATAAGAATAATTCAATGCTCTCATAAATCTGGCTTCGGCACGTTGTCGTACAGTTTTGTCATCATTCAAACCTTCAATTTGACTCAAAAATTGGTTACAAAGAGTTATATTGAAATATAACCGACCATACAAACCCTGAATATTACTATGAGAAGAACTCCATGTGTTATAGTTCATTTCCGGAACGCCAGGGTCACCCCACGAACACATTGCTTCGTCGGTAGTTAGTTCGTTTAAGTTCCAAACCAAACGTACAAATGCGGACGTACCTTCATCAATGCCTGCAACATCACCAACTCCATCCGGTCCTTTTTGACCTGTTAAAGCCAAAGATGAATAAATTTTGGCAAAAACCTGATCTTGATAGAAAACAGAAGACACATTAGGGTTTACAGGTTTTATATTTAAATCGTCAAGACACGAACTATTGCTGATCAAAAGCAAAAGCATGACTACTGGATAAACTATTATTTTATTTACATTTTTCATAATACTATATATTTTCATTGTTGTAAAATTAAAAATTTAAACTAACACCCAAAAGTGAAATGATTGGACGGGGATAAACTTTACGGTCTATGCCATCAAATACTTCAGGATCTAAACCCTTATATCCAGTAATTACAAAAGGATTTTGAACGGTAGCAAATATACGTCCCGAAGAAATAACTTTGAACAGATTTTTAAAACTATATCCTAGCGATATATTGTCGCAACGAACAAATGAAGCATTTTGAATATAATAGTCTGATAGATAAATATTTGTGGCATTCTGAGTGAAATTTGTTTCATAAACAGAAACCGGTTTATTAGAGAGAAAACCATCACCAGAAGAAGAGTAGATACTTGTTTCTCCAATTTGAGCAGAACGTGCATCCACATCGTTATACATATAGTTACCAATACTGGCACGTAATGTAAAGCTTAAATCAATATTTTTATAAATAATTTTTGAAGTAAACCCCATGGTTACATCTCCTGTGGGTTTTTTATAAAAGTGTCTATCATCATCGTTAATAATTCCATTAGGAGTTAAATCTTCAAACATATCCAATGTTGTATATTTTCCTAGTGATGGATTATTCTTATCTTTTAATGCACCAGCTTCAATAGGTTTACCATTAGCGTCATATTTTTGCTTGTAAACATAAAAAACATTGGCAGGTTGACCTACTGTATATGCTTGAATGTTGTTACCGATACCAGAAGAAATACCTCCAACCTGAATAATTCCATTTTTTCCATTAACTATTGTCAATTCTGTAATCTTATTTTCATTATGTGTAACATTGTATCCAATTTCCCATTTAAAATTCTTATTGTCAAAAACTTTAGCATTTATTGAAAATTCAATACCTGAATTACTTAACGAACCAATATTACTCCATATTCTATTACTAAAATTCTGTCCTCCTGGTGCATCCACTTCGTTTATCAAATCGGTAGTTAACCGATAATAATAGTCCAATGATCCTGTCAAAAGAGATTTGAAAAATCCATAATCAATCCCAGCATTATATGTAGTAGTTTTTTCCCAAGTAATTATTGGATTATATGCACTAGGTTTATAAGTTTGAACATAAGTATTATTATCGCCGATTGGATAACTAGCACCAGTTTGACTTATTTGATATACTGGTGTAAAATAGTCATTTTTATCGCCTAAATCTTGTTGTCCGGTCGAACCAAATCCGAGTTTAAATTTAAAATCTGATATTGCGTCAATATCTTTCATAAAATCTTCTTCACTCAATTTCCATGCTAAAGCACCAGCAGGAAAATACCCCCATTTCTTTCCGGTGGCAAAATGTGATGTAGCATCGGCTCTAAATGATACTGTAGCCAAGTATTTATTGTTGAAAACATAATTTGCTCTACCAAAAAATGAAATGAGTCTAAATTTAAAAATTTGCTGATCAGGAATGAAATTATAACCACCAATATGTGTAGTACCGTTTGGAAGTATCGTTGACAAATTCGTTTCCAAACCTTCGTATTCATTAAACTTATCATCATAAAACTCCTGCCATTCATATCCACCCATTATATCAAATCGGTGTTTATCAATTTCCTTGACATACTGTGTATAAAATGATAACAATTCATTATATTTAGTTTTCTTTTCCCAACCCTTTCTACCATGATGTGTATCGCTACCTGATAATGAATCTATTAACAGAGTTTGATTTCCTTCCATGCCTTCGTAACCTAAATTCAAGTGTATACGCAAATCGGGGAAAAAGTGTAATTTGTAATCAAACTCTACGTTTCCAATAAAGTCTTTAGAATTTGCTTTATCTTGACGTTGTTCTAAATAGGCTACAGGATTTTTACCTGCTAATGAGTTACGATAGATAATGCCTTTATCTTTCATGGTCCACTGATAGTATCCCCCAAAATTATCAACATAAGTTGATCCTGTGGATGTTACCGGTTGTGTTGGGTCAAAACCCACTGCCGAACCCACAACATCTCCTGCATCAACATATCTACTATTTGCAATCATACCTTTTGCATTAATATTTACCTTCAGATGGTCTTGAAAAAAAGTAGGACTTAAATTAAAAGAACCAGTAAAACGTTCAAAATTTGAAGTTTTAATGATACCATCTTGATTTGTATAACCAAATGAGCCTCTATAAGGCATATTCTTCAATCCACCCATTACATTAATGTTATGATCGTGGCTTATGGCATTCTGATAAATCAAACTTTGCCAATCAGTATCTTCTGTTCCCAGTTTTGTTAATATTTCGGGTTTCCCTTTATAAAGTGTATCCACAAGTGTTCTGAATTGTGTAGCATTCATTACTTCATATTTTTTCTGTATAGTACTTACAGAAACGTTAGCATCATACGATATACGTGGTTTAGTGCCCTTTTCACCTCTCTTTGTAGTAATTATAATAACACCATTGGAAGCCCGTGAACCATAAATAGCTGTGGCAGAAGCATCTTTTAAAACTGTAAAACTTTCAATATCATTAGGGTTAATTCCACCTAATCCATTTGGAGCACCACCAATACCTTTATTATCGAGTGCTAAACCATCAACTACTATCAACGGATCGTTGGATGCATTAAGTGATGCTCCTCCACGTATCCTAATTTTAGAATTTCCACCAGGAGCTCCACCTTCTGATACCACATTTACACCGGCAATTTTACCTGTAATCATGTCTTGAGCATTGGTATTAAGTCCTTTATTTATCTTGTCGGGTTTGATAGCAGTAATAGAACCTGTAGCATCATTCTTTCTTACCACTCCATACCCAATAGCTACTACCTCACCAAGTGCGATAGCATCTTCTTTTAATTGAATAACAAGATTTTTTTTACCTGCAACAGGCATTTCAATTGCTTGATAACCTACATATTTGATTACCAAAGTAGCATTAGATGCTACTGAGAGAGTAAATTGTCCATCAAAATTGGTAATGGTACCATTTGATGTTCCTTTTTCAAAAACGTTAGCGCCAAGGATGGGCTCACCATTTCCTGCATCTTTTACAATTCCGGAAACGGATGTTTTTTGCGCGTTAACTCCTGAGCTAATTAAAAACATTAGCAAAATAGCTACGATTGAACGTAGTTTTAGCTTAAAGTGAGTGTACTTCATGCATTATTTTTTTTAAGGTTGATAAAATAAATTTATGTTAGTTCATCAGTAAAATTTTTTCAAATAAGTTTAACTTTTCGATTGAAAAATACCTTATTATAAGTTTAATTCAACTTAAAATAGAAACTTTCTTGTCGGAATTTTACGCGACAAAAATAGAGTATTCGTATTTATTTACAATCATTGTTTCTTATTAAGTATGGAAAAAACTATGCAAACGTTTGCGACTTAAATTTTAAATATTTGAGTAAATAATTTTTTATTCGGAGAAACTAGTTTACTTTTGCATTGTATATTAAATATAGCAATATTTCATATTGTTGATGTTGTTCCTGATTTTGCTAAAATTGCCTAATTATCAAAAAGATAAAGCTTCAAAAGACTTTTAATTAGTAAGCATTCACAATTTAATTGTGAATGCTACATTAATTATTTTTGACCAATAATACATGAAAAAACCACAAATTACGATTAAAGATATTGGTCGTGCACTCAATATCTCACCTTCCACTGTATCTCGTGCGCTGAAAAATCATCCCGACATTAGCCAGAGTACGAAAGACGCTGTTAATAAATACGCCAAAGAGTTTAATTATAAACCTAATACTTTGGCATTGAGCCTTCGTATGAGCAAAAATAATACTATTGGTGTTATTGTTCCCGAAATTATACATTATTTTTTCTCTTCAATACTTTCGGGTATAGAGCAGGTTGCTAACGAAGAAGGTTTTAATGTAATTATTTGTCAATCGAGCGAAAATTACGAAAAAGAAGTTAGAAATGCAGAGGCATTGATTGCTACCCGTGTATCGGGTGTATTAGCCTGCTTATCAAAACATACTACCAACTATAATCATTTTCAGGAAATTATTGATAGTGATATACCCTTAGTGTTTTTTGATCGTATATGTATTGGTATAAATACCGACCGCGTGGTGGTAGACGATTATGCAGGAGCCTTTGCAGCCGTCGAATATCTTATTCAAACTGGTTGTAAGCGCATAGCATTTTACAGTTCTCCATTTCATTTGGAAATTTCGAAAAACCGTAAAAATGGTTATATGGATGCTCTCCGAAAATATGGTTTAATAGTCGACGAATCATTAATCAGAGTTTGTGACACTCGCGAGGAAGCCATTATTATTACACCTGAGATTTTAGATAGACCGAATCGTCCCGATGGTTTTTTTGCTATCAATGACCATTGTGCCGCAGGAATTTTATATGCTGTAAAATTAGCTAAACTACGAATTCCTCAGGATGTGGCTATCTTCGGTTTTTCGGATGGAGAGTTAGCTAAAGCCTGTGATCCGATGCTTAGTACTGTGGAGCAACATGGCTATGAAATGGGAAAACATGCAGCCAGTCTGTTACTTGCTAAAATAAATGGCGAAACTCAGGGACAATTCACGAATAAAATTGTGAAAACAAATTTAATTATTAGGGGAACAACCAGATAAAATCGTTACGTGTTTCGTGTTCTGCGTTTCGTGTTCTATGACACCAATAATCTAATACTTTTTTTTAATAAGCTAAAATTATTAACTAGAAAAATTAATATATAATGGCTACTATTCAACGGTTTGAAGATTTAGAAGTTTGGAAAAAGTCAAGAGAAATTTGTAAACTAGTTTATAAACTAACAAGCAAAGATAATTTCTCCAGGGATTTTTCACTCAAAGATCAAATAAAACGTTCTAGCGGATCATTTATGGATAATATTGCGGAAGGATTTGAAAGATGGAAATAAAGAGTTTGTCAATTTTCTGACAATTTCTAAGGGGTCTATTGGAGAAGTTCGTTCTCAAACTTATAGAGCCTTTGATTATGAATATATTAATCAAGAGGAATTTGACTTTTTGATTCAGGAAACAGTTTCTTTATCGGAGAGGCTTGGTAAGTTTATAAGTTATCTTAGAAATTCAGAATACAAAGGAGTAAAGTTTAAAAAAGACAATAAAAATATTGAATAAGTACACGAAACACGAAACACGAAACGCAAAATATGAAACTCGAAACACAAAACACGAAACCTAAATTTAATTTTTTCCAAATTCTCAGTTTAAGCATGGGCTTTTTGGGAATTCAATTTGGTTATGCATTGCAAAATGCAAATGCAAGTAGAATTCTTCAGTCATTTGGAGCCAATATTGAACAACTTTCGTGGTTTTGGTTAGCAGCTCCAATTACAGGAATGATAATACAACCAATTATTGGTCACTATTCCGATCACACCTGGACAAAACTTGGACGTCGTAGGCCATTTTTTCTGGCAGGTGCAATTCTTGCGTCTATTGCCTTAATAATAATGCCAAATGCAGGAGTTTTTGCAGGAGTAATACCAGCAATGTTTATTGGTGCTGGTTTCTTAATGATAATGGATGCATCTTTCAATGTAGCCATGGAACCTTTTCGTGCATTAGTAGCAGACATGCTTCCTGCTGATCAAAGTACTTTGGGTTTTACAATACAAACATTTTTAATCGGAGTTGGAGCAGTGATTGGATCGTGGTTGCCCTATGTTTTGGCTGAATGGTTTGGAATTTCCAAAATTGGTTTAAATGGTAAAAATCCTGATAATCTGGTTTATTCATTTTATATTGGTGCAGCAGTAATGATATTAACTATTCTTTGGACAATTTTTACAACTAAAGAATATTCACCCGAAGAGTTATCTCGGTTTAATGAAGATAAAGAAGTTGACAAAGATACTAAAAGTAAATTTTCAGATATTTTCCGTGATTTTGTTGCTATGCCAAAAACCATGAAACAATTAGCTCCGGTTCAATTTTTCTCATGGATTGCATTGTTTGGAATGTGGGTTTTTACAACTCCGGCTATAGCTCAGCATGTTTATGGATTGGCAGTAAATGACGTAAATTCACCCCTTTATCAGGATGCCGGAAATTGGGTGGGAATTATTTTTGGAGTTTATAATGGCGTTGCTATGATTTATGCTTTACTTTTGCCTGCTATTGCTCATAAAGTGGGTCGAAAACTAACCCATAGTTTGTCATTACTGGCTGGAGCAATTGGTTTATTATCAATCTATTTCATTTCGAATCCTACAAATTTGATTTTTTCAATGATAGGCGTTGGTATGGCCTGGGGTAGTATTTTATCAATGCCGTACGCCATTTTAGCACCATCATTGCCGGTTCGTAAAATTGGAATTTATATGGGGATTTTTAATATATTTATAACGGTACCACAAATTATTAATGGAATTTTTGGCGGAATGATTGTAAAACGAATATTTGATTCTCAAGCCATCTATGCATTAATCATGTCAGGTTGTTTTTTAATAATTGCTGCTATAAGTGTATTATGGGTTGAAGATAAAGTCCACGATGAGAATACCATTCTTGAACAATAAAACCGGTTTCATATCAAAATAATTGATTTTCAAATTTTAATATCATGAACAAATACCTAAAGACCGACCCCTGGTGCATTATTGAAGAGGGTTTTCATGCCAACAAGCAACTTGCTTCCGAAAGTATTTTTAGTCTCGGAAATGGTCATATTGGTCAACGAGCTAATTTTGAGGAATATTACTCGGGTGAAACGATGTTGGGTTCCTACATTGCCGGAATTTATTATCCTGAACGGGCTGAACGTGGTAACTGGAAAAATGGTTATTCAGATACAAACGATAAAATTATCAATGCGCCTAACTGGACAGGAATCAGCGTTCGATTGAACGATGACCGATTGGATTTGGCAGAATGGGATGTTCAAAATTTCAAACGCGTGCTTAATATGCGCGAAGGTTTTTTGGAACGTACTTTCGAAGCTGTATCATCCCGCGGACATCGCATTCAGGTTTCTGTAAAACGATTTTTAAGTATGGCTGAAACAGAAGTAGGTGCCATCAGTTATTCTGTAAAATCATTGAATTATGAAGGGAGAATTTCATTTTTGCCACTCATTGATGGTGATGTGAAAAATAAATATACAAATTACAACGAGCAATTTTGGAATGTTTTACAAACAAAAACACAACAAGATGTTTCGCATTTGTGGGCTCAAACCCGACGCATGGATTTTCATGTTTGTGCTGCACTTACTTATGTTTTGTACAAAAACAACGAACAATTGAATGTTAATCCAACTAAAATTGAAAAAGAAAAAGTCGCAGGATTTAGTGTTGGTACTGATGTTCGTATTGGTGATACCATTTGTTTGAATAAATATGTTGCCATTATCAATTCCCTGAATCATCCACGCGAAGAACTTACCGAACGGGCTTGTGGTTTAGCACGTGCCGCCAAACAGAAAGGTTGGAATCAATTATTTGAAGAACATTCGGCAGTTTGGGCAGAAAAATGGCATCAGTCCGATATTATTATCGACAGCGATGTAGCAGCTCAACAAGCCATTCGCTTTAGTATATTTCAACTAAATCAGACCTATAATGGCGATGATGCCCGTTTGAATATAAGCCCTAAAGGCTATACTGGTGAAAAGTATGCTGGTGCAACACGATGGGACACAGAAGCTCTTTGTATTCCGTTTTATTTATGTACTTCGCCTCAAAATGTTTCGAAAAATCTTTTAATGTATCGTTTCCGACATTTACCAAAAGCCATTCAAAATGCTCAAAAATTTGGATTCACAAATGGTGCGGCACTTTTTCCGGTGGCTACATTTAATGGAAACGAAAGCTATAACGAATGGGAATCGACTTTCGAAGAAGTTCATAGAAACGGTATAATTGCTTATTCTATTTATAATTACATTCGTTATACCGACGACGATAATTATTTAGCCGAATATGGATTGAAAGTGCTTATTGGAATTGCGCGGTTTTGGGCTCAGCGGGTTAGTATTTCTTTTGATACTAAAAAGTATGTTCTTTTAGGCATCACCGGTCCAAATACTTACGAAAACAATGTAAATAATAATTGGTTTACAAATTACATTGCCGTTTGGTCGCTTCAATTTACTGTTGAATGTGTTGAAAAAGTAAGACAATCTAATTTTAGAACTTTTGAGGATATTTCTCAGGATATTCGTTTTTCAAACGACGAAATGTTTCAATGGAAAGATATTATTGAAAACATGTATTTCCCCGAAAATAAAAAATTAGGTGTATTCCTTCAACAAGATGGTTTTCTGGACAAAACACTAACTCTGGCATCTGATATTCCTGAATCTCAATTACCTATCAATCAACATTGGACTTGGGATAGAATTCTTCGTTCTTCGTTGATAAAACAAGCCGATGTGGTTCAGGGACTTTATTTCTTTGAAGAAAATTTTGATACAGACACTATTCGTCGGAATTTCGATTTTTACGAACCACTTACAGTTCACGAATCTTCACTTTCTCCTTGCATTCACTCCATTGTGGCAAGCACCGTTGGAAATAAAGAAAAAGCGTATGAACTCTATTTACGAACTGCTCGTCTCGATTTAGATGATTACAATAATGAAGTAGCCGATGGATTACACATTACAAGTATGGCGGGCACCTGGCTCAGTATTGTTCAGGGTTTTGGTGGTATGCGCATAAAAGACAATAAGTTGCATTTTAATCCAAGTATACCTGAAAAATGGAATGCTTTTGCTTTCAATATTATATTCAGAAACAATCAACTGAATATTCGGGTTGAGAAACATAAAACCATTATTCATAATATTAAAGGTGAAGGAATTGATTTATATATTAATGAAAAAAAGGTTCATATTAATGCAGAGAGTTTGGGAGAATTTTCTATTTAATTGTATTCTTTCACCAAACATGCAAAAGAATGTATGCATATTAAATTTTGTTTTTTATGAATAAAGTATTGTTTATATTAATATTAAGTCTTTCGACTTTTCAACTCCAAGCCAAACCCCAACTGTGGGTGCAACGCATAGAACCCACTTCGTGGTGGATTGATATGAATCAGCCTGAATTTCAATTGATGATGTACGGCGTAAATGTCAGTTCTGCTGATATTACAATTGAATATAAAGGAGTTTCAATTGAAAAAAAAACCATTACCGACAATCCAAACTATGTGTTTTTGTATTTGAAAATTGCGAAGGAAACCCAACCCGGAAAATTTAATATTCTACTGAAAAGTGGAAATAAAAAGCAATCAATTGTATATGAGCTTAAAGCACGTCGCGAAGGTTCGTCCAATCGCAGAAGTTTTACCGAAGCTGATGCACTCTATTTGCTTATGCCTGACCGTTTTGTGAACGGAAAAACAGGCAATGATTCCATAAGAGGTTATCATCAAGGTGTTCATCGTGAAATCTTTGGAGCCCGTCATGGTGGTGATATTGAAGGCATTATTTCAAAAATTCCCTATTTAGCCAATTTAGGAATTACTGCTTTGTGGACAACGCCACTTTTCGATAATAACGATACGAAGTACTCATACCATCATTATGCATGTTCCGATTATTACAAAATTGATCCTCGCCTGGGTTGTAACGAAGATTATATCCGACTTTCGGAAGCTTGTCATGCAAATGATATTAAACTGATTATAGATGTTGTTCCCAATCATTGTGGCTCGTCGCACTGGTGGATGAACGATTTACCGGCAAAGGATTGGCTAAATACCTGGCCTGAATATACTTCATCAAATTATCGCATGACGGCCTGGACCGATCCTCATGCTTCTATTTCCGACAAAACCAGATTAATGAATGGTTGGTTTGCACCGAATATGCCCGATTTGAATCTGCAAAATCCGCTGCTTTTCGATTATCTTCGTCAGGTGTATGTATTTTGGATTGAATATGCCAATATCGACGGTATGCGTGTAGATACTTATCCATACAATGAAATAAAAACTGCTGCGCGTTTTATTCAATCCATTCGAAATGAATATCCCAAAATGAATGTGGTGGGAGAGTGTTGGGTGAAAACACCGGCTGAAATTGCTTATTACCAATCGGGGAACAACAACAAAGATGGTTTTGATTCACAATTGACCAGTGTTATGGATTTTTGTTTGAAAGATGTTTTTAGTCAGGCATTTAACGAGGCAGAAAGTTGGGACAATGGTATGGCAAGGTTTTATGGTCATTATGCACAGGATTTTGTTTATCCCAATCAGAATATGATTATGAATTTTCTTGATAATCACGATATTGATCGATATTCTACTGTAACAAAGGGTGATGTGGGTAAATATAAAATGGCGTTGGCACTGCTGATTACATCTCGCGGTTATCCGCAAATATATTACGGTACCGAAATTATGTTGGAGGGAATAGCCGGAAATTACGAAGGTCATAGATTCGATTTTCCGGGTGGTTGGGTTACCGATAAACGCAATGCATTTACACCCGAAGGTAGAACTGAAAAGGAAAATGAAGTTTTTAATTATTTGAAAACTCTGTTGAATTACCGCAAAAATAATTCTGTTTTGCAAAATGGACTTATGAAACAATTTATTCCCGAAAATGGAATCTATGTAAATTTCAGATACAACGACCAAAAAACGATTATGATTATTGCTAATAATAATCAGGAAATTAGAGAATTACAACTGGCTAGATTTAACGAAATGTTGAAAGGTAAAACAGAAGGTGTTGAGATTGCCGGTTCAAAAATTTATAAGTTACAAAATTTGATTTCAATTCCGGCAAAAACAGTTTTGATGCTGGAACTCAACTAAAATTATCAATAGAATTTTCTAGTATTAATTTGTAATTCATTTTGTTATGAAAAAATTCTCATTAAAAACCTGGGTTAAAAAAATCCAGTTAGTAGCATTACGATTTCCGTTCACGCTATTTTTTATTCTTGGATTTTCTATTTTTTTACTCATTCAGATTAATCAGTCGGGCAATAACCATCACGAACGAAACTGGACATTTTTCTCGCTAGGTATTTTGTTAAGCCTTTCTGTTACATTGTTTTCTGAAGGATTTAAAAAAATATACAAGATTGGACTTAATTTACTGGCAATCATTTTATTACTTCTGTTTTGCTATCTTTTGCCCGAAAAATTCAATCCTGTAAATTTTTATCAGGTCATTTCTATCGGTATTGTTTTATTTTTGAGTGCTTTTGTGGTTTCATTTTTCAAAATGGATAATGATATTCCTTTTTGGGAATTTAGCAAAGAATCTATTATTCAATTATTTATATCCCTAATTTTCGCACAGATATTAATGGCTGGTTTGAGTCTGGCTGTTTTATCGTTGAATGAATTATTTAAAATTGATATTGAGGATAAGGTTTATGGTAATATTGCCGTAATTTGTTATGTGTTATTTGGAGGCATTTATTTTCTGGCAAATGTACCTGATAAAACCGAAAAATACAATCAAAACTATCATTTCAGCAAGTTTCTTAAAGTGCTTGGATTGTATATTATATTGCCAATATTGGCTATTTATACATTGATATTATATGTTTATCTGGCTCAGATTTTAATTAATTGGCAATTGCCAAACGGCTATGTTTCAAAACTTATATCTGTGCTGGGATTAGGCGGTTTTTTAAGTATGCTGATTTTGTATCCGCTTCGGAACCAAAACGAAAATAAAGTTGTAAAATTACTTTCAAAGTATTTTCCTGTAATTTTAATGCCATTGTTGATATTAATGTCGGTAGGGATTTTTCGTCGTCTTGGCGATTATGATTTGACCATTAATAGATTGTATGTTTTGACCTTAAATGTATGGTTGTACGGAATCAGTTTGTATCTTTTCTTTTCAAAAGCCAATCATTTAAAGTGGATTGTGATATCGTTTGCAACCGTTTTATTGTTATCATCAGTTGGACCATGGAGCGTTTATAATGTTACAAAACGCAAAATGCGAACTGAAATCGGTCAATTATTATTGGAAGCTAAGTTGTTAAATAATGGCAAAGTAATTGATAATACTCAGAAAATAATAATTTTAAATCCGGAACTTGCAAACACATTATCGGAAGATATTAAATACATAGCTACAAACTATGGCATTGAACAACTCCAGCCACTATTCAAAATTTCGTTAAAAGATAAATCGTGGACAGATTTAAACTTACTACTTGGAATTAATGAGTTTCCAATTACCGATACTTTTTTTAATGCGTGGACAGATAAAGAAAATCCTTTAAAAATTGATTTAAACCCATATAAATCAATGATATTTTTGCCTTCATTCAACAACGAAAAGTCAAAATTACTTTCAAATTCGGAAACTGAAATAACATTCGGTAAAATGGATATTCAGGTAAAGCAAAAATCGTCACAGGGTTCGGTATTCTTCATTCCATTGAAATCGAAAATAATGGAAATTTTGAAAACACAAAAAATAAGAAGTTCACATCCGATTGAAGAAATGACCATTACAACCGAAAATTGCAAATTAGTAATTACTTCAATTACTGGCAATTATTATTCACATAACGACAGCATTCATATTACAAATTGCGATGCACAATTATTTCTAAAATAAAAACAATACCATGAAAAAGAATCATTTAATCATCGGTTTTCTTTTATTGTTGACCGCTTGTCAGCCTAAATTAAATATCCCTTCAGATTATGAGAACAATAAGAATCTGAATTCACTGCTGACCTTAAAGATGGGCAATAATACAATTTTTTTGCAGGATTTTATAATGAATACTGCCGATATTGATTCAATTACCAGTTCATCAACCGGACTTAAGTGCGAAATTGATAGTAATAAGGCGACAGCCACTTTAAATGTTTCGAAGGAAATGGAACCTTTTGTGGATGTAAAACTCTGGCTGAAAGGCGTTCCATACTCAGTTCCATGTCGAAAAACCGATAAGATTGATTACGTTTTTACCTACAATCCACAAGGAAAAATATTTAAAAAAGTACAGATAGCAGGACAAATGAACGATTGGGCACCAACGCTTTCGCCCGATTTAAAATTGAATGAAAAGGGTTTGTATGAAGTAACATTGAACTTAAGTCCGGGAACTTATTTGTATCAAATGGTATTGGATGGCGATCAAAATCATGATGCTACGAATCCAAATAAAGTTGACAACGGTTACGGGAAATTTAATTCTATTTTGCAGGTTAGCGGTTATGGCGATAAATTTCCAAAACTTTTTACCGAAAAATTCACCAGACTCAATATTAGTTTATCGGTTCAAAATAATGCAAAACAAGTTTTTGTTTATTGGCAAAATTTCATATTGCCGGCTGATTTTATAAAAATCGAAAATGATAAGATTAGTCTGAAAATTCCAGCCGAAGCTGGTTTAGTGGACCGTTCTTATATTCGCGTTTGGGTTGCTAATGAGTTTGGAGTGAGCAACGATTTGTTGATACCGCTTCAAAAAGGAAAAGTGTTAACCAATGCCCGACAAATTACAAGTGCCGACAAACAGGCACAAATTATGTATTTTATGTTGGTCGATCGGTTCAAAAACGGTGATAAATCGAATGACCTTCCAATGAATCGGCCGGATGTAAATCACAAAGTAGACTATTGGGGTGGTGATTTGGCCGGCTTACAACAAAAAATTGACGATGGATATTTCGAAAAATTAGGAGCAAATACCTTGTGGATTTCACCTTTGAACCAAAATCCAACAGAACCTTACGGGTACTACGCACCGATGAAAACAAAATTCTCAGGTTATCATGGTTATTGGCCTGTGTCGTCATCGAAAGTAGATTTTCGTTTTGGAACCAACAAAGAATTTAAAAATTTGGTGGAAGATGCGCACCAAAAAAATATTAATGTATTGCTCGATTATGTTGCTCATCACGTTCACAAGGAACATCCATTCTATCAACAACATCCCGAATGGACTACGCCTTTGTATTTGCCCGATGGAACTTTAAATACCGAGCGATGGAACGATCAACGATTGACAACCTGGTTCGATACTTTTATGCCAACTCTCGACTTATCGAACCAAAAAGTGATTGATATGATGACCGATTCGGCTATGTTTTGGTTGAATGAGTTTAAACTCGACGGTTTTCGCCATGATGCTACCAAACATATTACCGAACAATTCTGGCGTGAACTGACCTTGAAAATAAAAAAACAAAATCAAGGAAAAAGTCTGTATCAAATTGGTGAAACTTACGGAAGTCCGGAATTGATTAGAAGTTATCTAACTACCGGAATGCTCGAAGGTCAATTTGATTTTAATGTATATGATGTTGCAAATACCACTTTTGCCGGAGTTGGTGGAAGTGATTTAAAACAAGTTCAGACAATTCTCAACTCAAGTTTATATATTTACGGGAATCATAATTTGATGGGAAATATATCGGGCAATCACGATAAACCACGTTTTATGGCTTATGCTTCGGGCGATTTGAAGTTTGGAGAAGACAGCAAAGCAGCTGGATGGCAACGAGAAATTGGCATTACCGATTCTACAGCTTACGATAAATTGGCTTTGATGCACGTTTTCAATATGACCATTCCGGGTATTCCGGTAATTTTTTATGGTGATGAGATTGGATTGACCGGTGCCAACGATCCTGATTGCCGACGAATGATGAAATTTGACGGTTTAAACAATCGTGAAAGTAAACTTTGGAATATTGTTTCTTCTTTGACACACATGCGAAGCAATAACCCGGTATTGATTTATGGCGATTTTATTAATATTTTATCTACCAAAGATAGTTGGATTTATGCACGTAAATATTTCGATAACGAGGCAATTGTAGTGATTAATAATTCGTCAAAAGCCAAAACAATTGAAGTTGAATTGCCAAAAATTTTAAAATCAACAACTTATAATGCCACTTTCAAAAACCGTTTTACAATAAAAGAAAACAGAATAAGTATAACATTACCTGCATTTAGTGCTGAAATTTTATTATAGAATATTTATTACCGATGTTACAAACTTCTAATTATTTGTTGTGTTTTAACTTCTTGTACTTCTTAACTTCTTAACTTCTTAACTTCTTAACTTCTTGTACTTCTTAACTTCTAAAATTTTATGATTCAAATTAAAAACAAACTATTGACCTCAGCCGCCAAAAAGGGCATGGATGAATTTTTACAAGTATTTACCGATGCCTATTTAGCTGAAATTGGAGGCAAGTTGACCGCAGAAAATATGTCAAAACTTAACGGTAGCCAACATACATTATTGGCACATCGGTTTTTCCAGGACGAAATGCGTGATGGTGGTTTTGTGCAACTTATTCAGAACGGTTATGGCGGATATATTTTTGCCAATCCATTTGCGCGGGCAATAAAACAATTTGGCGCAGTGGATCTGTCCAGACTCATTTACAAAGCCAAGGAGATTTACGACCCAAATAAAGCCAAACTGGAACGCGAAACAACTGATGAAGAATTTAATGCAATGTATGTCGATTTTGAAGAATTCGACGATTTGGAAGAATTGTATTTTGATATTGAAGAACGCCAGACAGCACTAATTGCTACGTATGTAGATGAACATATCGACGATTTTGCTATAATTGAAAAGTAAAGTATAACATTTCAATTTGACAAAATTTTTTTTTCACTATTCCACATACTTTGGTGAGTCAATTCCATAAGTTTTTTCTAATGTATTATATTAGGTTTTCTTCTACTGTTGGGTTAGAATTTTACATTTAAATAATTCTATTTGATCTTTGACATTTTGATTTTATTGACGTTGTTTGCATAATAAATCACGTATGGGTATTTTTTCTAATACAGAAATTCCAAGTATTTGCATAATTACATAAACTGAATAATTGCTTTTGAGTTCATAATTGATGTGTGCAACTATTATTTATTAAAGAAAAAAAGGTACACAGTTATGTATTTAATACAGTTTGTAAAATATTAAAAAATGAAAAATAAATTCGCCCTTTATAATTGATTTGTTCTTTTTTCTTACGATTCTGTCATTTCTAGTTTGTTTTTTATTAATTTAAGTTAATTAATTCAAAAACCAAATTAGGAAATCAATTGTAACTACTCAGCACCCCTAAGTTGATGATACAGAATATTTTATGAATTTG
>JACDZH010000378.1 GCA_013426815.1 Paludibacter sp. | reverse complement strand
ATACCATTCACCTTGAGCTTGTCGAAGGGTATTTTTGGAGTTTTGCAACAGGCTCAATTCGGAATTATTCCATTCAATCACCCTGGAGTCACAAAAACCCGTGATCGATTTCGTCCATCCCATCTGGCTCCTGGCCGGCCTGCTCCTCATCCTCGGACTTATTTTTTCCCAGCCCTTGATAAGGAGGCGGTGGCAGGCCCGGCTGGAGCGCTTTGCCGGTGCCCCGCTGATTGGCCGTTTGACCGAAAACCTGTCCGTGCGGCGCCGCCGGCTGAAGTGGGGTTTGTGGCTGGCCGCCCTGTTCTGCTGCTTCGTGGCCCTGGCCCGGCCCCAGGTCGGGTTTCAGATGGTGGATGTCAAACGGCGCGGCATCGATATCCTCTTTGCCCTGGACACCTCGAAAAGCATGCTGAGCCAGGATATCCGTCCCAACCGCCTGGAGCGGGCGAAACTGGCGATCATGGATTTTACCCAGCAACTGGAGGGCGACCGAGTCGGCCTCCTCCCCTTTGCCGGCACCGCCTTTCTCATGTGCCCGTTGACCATCGATTACAGCGCCTTTGAGAGCACCCTCGGGGCAGTCAACAGTTCCATCATCCCCCGGGGCGGAACCAATCTGGCCGAGGCCATCAACCTGGCCGCCTCGTCACTCACCGGCACCGGCAATCACAAGATCCTGATTCTGCTCACCGACGGCGAAAATCTGGAAGGCGACGTCCTGGCGGCGGCGACAAAGGCCGGCCAGAACGGCATGACCATCTTCACCGTCGGGGTCGGCACCCCGGAAGGGGAGCTGATCCCGCAGCCAGGGAAGGGGGCCGGACATTTCGTCAAGGACGACGCGGGCAAGTACGTCACCGCAAAACTCGATGAGAAAACGCTGACCGCCATCGCCGGGGCCGCGGGCGGCCTGTATGTCCCCTTGGGTAAAAATGGGGAGGGACTGGAACAAATTTACCAGGAGAAGCTCCGCCTCATCCCCAAGCAGGAGCTGATGGAAAGGCAGCGCCGGCAACCCCTGGAACGCTTCAGTTGGCCGCTGAGCGCGGCGATCCTGCTCCTGGCCGTGGAATTTATGATCAGTGGCCGAAAGTCGGCACAGGCCTTGCACTCCTCCTTGATCAAGACCGCCGGCCGCCGGATCCGGCAGGGGATCGGCACCCGAACCCTGCTCCTCTGCCTGCTTCTTTCCCTGGCCGGATTTGACCGAGCCCAGGCCTCCACGGGAGAAAAGGCCTTTGCCGCCGGAGACTATCTCGGGGCCGCGCAATGGTATGATCAGGCCCTCCAGAAAAATCCCGACGACCCGCGTCTGCACTATAATTCCGGCACCGCGGCCTATAAAAACAACCTCCTTGACCAGGCCATTGGATCATTCCGGCAGGCATTGAAGAGTGAAGACCTTGGCCTCCAGGAACAGACGTATTATAATCTGGGCAACGCCCTCGCCAAAAAAGGGGAGGAGCTGGCGCAGAGTGATCCCGGGCAGACGGAAAAGCTCTGGGAGCAGGCCCGGGACGCCTACAGCGGGAGCCTCAGCCTGAACCCGGAGGCCAGGGACAGCAGGGACAACAGGGATCTGCTGACACGACGACTGGAAGAGCTGAAAGAACAGCTCCGGAAACAGGAACGGGACAAGCAGCAGCAAGAACAGCAGAAAGACAAGCAGCAAGACAAGCAGAAAGACACGCAGGAAGAGAAAGGGGGGGAGGAGCAGCAAAAGTTCGGGGATCAGGGGGCGGATCAGCAGAAGGATCAGGACAAGGATCAGGGCGATACGGGGCAGCCCGGACAAGCGGACAAGCAGGGGAATGGTGAGGGGCAGCCGGGCAAGGATGACCCCTCACCCAGACCGGACCCATCCTCCCAACCCGGAAACAAAAGCGATGACCCGGCAGACAAGGCCAAAGAGGCCTCCGCTGACCAGGCCGCCGGGGATGAACAGCCCGCCCGGCCACCAGAATCGGCACCGGGGGCAGACAGCGGCGGCGACGATCAGGCCCGGGAAAAATCCGCATCCACTCCTGCCGCCCCGGCGGCTCAGGTCGGCAGGATGAGCGAAGGGGAGGCCCGGCAGCTCCTGAG
>JACDZH010000034.1 GCA_013426815.1 Paludibacter sp. | reverse complement strand
GATATATAAATTTAAAATCCGACAGTTTTTAATTTTTGTCGGTCAATAGTGATTTCTTTTAAGATAAATCTTTCAAAGTAGAATTAACTAACTAAATGAACAAAACAAAAGTTGTTCAGGAGATTTTTTCTGAGCGGCTTTATTACCAAATAAAATCAATCCACAAATAGTTGTTGTGATTAATCTTTAAATGATTGTGCCTCCTCCGTAAAACTAGTATTTGCACCCGTATTGCACAGAATACATTTATAATCACTAAATATTTTAGAAGATTATTCTAAATTGTTTGAAAATTGTATTTATTTGGAACTTATAATTAATGTGTTTTTTCGTTAATTCTATTTATTCAGTGGGCTTTTGATATTTGGAATGAACTCATGATTGCCGTTTCTGAAAATTAAAAAACGAAAGTTACTGTAAATCACAAAATATTTTTTTCAATTCGCAGTATTTCTAAATCGAATATATTAGAATTGAGAAAACAGTATAATTGCGATTTATTTTTCATATTTAGAACAATAAAGGAAATTAATGCGTATTTTTGTCACAAATGTGGATGACTTTTCATAAGATTCCTAGAACTTGATTCTAAATTTACATAAAATTATCCATAATACGGCTAATTTTATTTTTCTATACAAATTCTAAACACTATGAAAGAATTTCCTTACCTTTCTGAACCTTCTTTTGGATTTCAATCGACTCCTTTTGGAGAATGTTGTATCGCTTTTTCGAACGATGGAATTTGTGCACTGAGTTTTCCCGAAAATAGGGAAAGTGCATTGAACGATATGGAGAGACGTTTTCCCGGTGTTGATTTTAAGCAAAATGATGACAAGGCAACACTATTGGTTCATCAGATTTTTGAAAGCAGTAAAAAACCAGCTATAAATCTCATTGGCACGGAGTTTCAACTTACCATTTGGAAAGCACTTCAAAATATTCCAAAAGGAAAAACGACAACTTATGCAAAAATTGCTGAAATCATTGGTCGACCTAAAGCAGTGCGTGCAGTTGGAACAGCCATTGGAGCAAATCCAATTGCTTATCTTATTCCATGTCATCGTGTTATCCGAACCGATGGTAGTCTTGGCGGTTTCCGCTGGGGGTTGGAATGTAAGGTAAAAATGCTGGAGTGGGAGAAAAAATAATAGAAATACCAACATTTAAATTGATTTATAACCAGAATTAACATTATTCATTTAAAATCAACATCTTATGGAATCTATCCCTTTTATTATTATTGGAGTATTGGCGCTTGTAATTATTGCCTCTGGTTTTGTAACCGTCAATCAGGGCAATGTGGCTGTTATTACAGTTTTTGGAAAGTATCGGCGCATCATGGCTCCGGGTCTTAATTTTAAAATTCCTTTAATTGAAATGGTGTACAAACGGATTTCTATTCAAAATCGTTCAGCAGAATTAGAATTTCAGGCAGTTTCGCAAGATCAGGCAAATGTTTATTTCAAAGCCATGTTACTTTATGCGGTTTTTAATCAATCGGACGAAACAATTAAAAACGTGGCATTTAAATTTGTGGATGAACGTAGCTTTATGCAAGCTTTGATTCGTACCATCGAAGGTACAATACGTAGTTTTGTGGCAACAAAGAAGCAAGCTGAAATACTTGGACTTCGTACAGAAATTATTTTGGAAGTAAAAAAACATTTAGATGATACGTTGCAGGATTGGGGTTTTCACATGATTGATATTCAGTTAAACGATATTACATTTGATGAAGAAATCATTAAATCCATGTCGCGAGTGGTTGCTTCGAATAACCTAAAAGCAGCTGCCGAAAACGAAGGTCAGGCTTTATTAATTACCCGTACCAAAGCTGCCGAAGCCGAAGGAAATGCTATTAAAATTTCAGCATTAGCCGAAAAAGAAGCCGCTCAACAACGTGGACAAGGTATAGCATTGTTCCGCGAAGAAGTTGCCAAAGGTATGGCATTAGCTGCTAAGGAAATGATTCATGCAGATTTGGATGCATCATTTCTGCTGTTCAGTATGTGGACAGAAGCTATCAAACATTTTGGCGAAACAGGCAAAGGAAATGTTATCTTCCTAGATGGTTCCACCGATGGCATGAATAAAACCGTTAACCAAATGATGGGCATGATGAAGATGAAAGAGAACGGTAAATAAACTCACATTAATTTAATAATGCTATACTATTAGAATTCGTGTGGGGTTTACGATAATTAACAATTAATACCTAAAGTTTCACATAGTCATAAAAATTAAGAAAATAAATGTTCACAAAGTTTTATATAAGTAGTATGTAATAATTATTTATAAGTTTTATGTAATTAATGTCCAGCTAAACAGTCTTGTAACGTATAAATAAATACTTGTAACTACTTATTTTCTCTGATAATATATAAAATAGATGCCTAATAATTTGATGTGTAAAACAATAACCAAGTTATTGTAATATGTGATGATTTAAATTTCGAGAAAAAACTATATGATTCAATTGTGAAAAAATATGTGTAACTCCCGTTGCTCGGGTTGTGCCGTATATGCTTGATTTTTTAAATTAACCATCAACCCACACAAAGAGGTAGTAGAACCAATAATACAAAACCGCTCTGGGAAAATCTACCAGGAGCGGTTTTTTATTCTCGACCAAATCGTATGTAATCGCCTAGGTGTTTTGTCAGAGAATTTCACTTTATTCAACGAGCCAAACTGCCTTATGTGAGTTGAAGTAGGCAAGCTCTTTGGCTGGTTTTGGTTTTAGCGTTGATTTGTGCGACCATCCAATGTGCTTGACTAAGAGCGTGTATTGTCACCAAACTTTTTCACTTTTCGCCATTATTCTAACAATTTTCCCACTTTATTTACAACTCTATATTCTAAATCGGCAAACTCATAGAAGTGAGCTTTTCCGCATTTAATTTTCATTTGTTCGTCTCCGCTGAGTTTTGACAAGTCAACTTGTGGAGTTCCAGTTTCCTTTGTTTCTGCCACAAAGTATATTTTATTTTCGTCCTCAAAAATTAAAGCCCAATCGGGATTATAGTTGCCAATAGGCGTTGGAATTTTAAACCAATTTGGCAATTTGAAATAGAACTTTATCTGCGAACTACTTTCACAATCTTGAGCAAACTTGCTTTCTATGCCCGAATCCAAAGGAATAAACTCTTCGTAAATAGTTTTAGAATTGTCAGTTACTTTAAATGAAAAGTCGTTGAGATACACTTCCAATTCCTGCGCCTCAAATCTTTTCATTTCATATTCCGAACCGCCAATTTTTTGATATTTAATTCCATCAATCATTAAATCGTAAAGTATTCGTTTAATGGCTTGTGTTGACAAGTCAAGAAATAATTGAGGATTTATCAAAACATCTCCAATTCTACCCGATTTGCTTAAAATCTCCTGAATGGTGGAACGTGTCAATTCAGTTTTGATTTGAATGTATCCTAATACATCAGGGATTTTCCATGCGTATCCTCCATAAGATTCTACTTTTTCGCTTGCATAAGTTGATCCAACTCCTTCATCGGTCATACTAATTTGAACTTTAGTTGAACGGATTGAAGGTGCTTTGATTTCTGGTAAATTCTTGATTTCCTTTGCAGCAAATGCAATTAATTCATCCGTTTTATAATCAACACGATAAGTTGTTTTCTTTTTGAGTTTCTCCCAAATTTCTAAGAATTTTGGATCTGCTTCAAATCCTTTTCGATAGTTGATTGCAGTTCTTTCTCGCTTGTTTTTTATTCTGCCTTTAAATTCTACACCGCAATCATCTTCTATTTCTTTTTGTAGTGCTTTTGCAAAATCGTCATAGGATTCGTTTGCAATTACAGTTAAGCGATTAATATTTTGGTCGTAAATTCGTTTCCCTGTTTGGTCAACTGCTAAACGTAAACCTCTTCCAATTTCCTGACGCTTTTTTATTTCTGATTTTGTTTCGTTCAATGTGCAAATCTGAAATACGTTAGGATTGTCCCAACCTTCACGCAAAGCCGAATGTGAAAATATAAAGCGAAGCGAATTATCTAAATTCAATAGCTTCTCTTTATCTCTCATTATCAAACTGTAAGTGTCGTCATCCGCTTTGGTTTCGCCTGACGTGTCTTTGACCTTGCCTTTGTTGTCTTGCGAGAAATAACCATTGTGAGTTTCTTCAACCGAAAATTTATTTAATTCGATAAATGCGGGCTTTGAAATGTATTCCAGATATATTTCTTCGAACCATGCTGCAAATTTCCCTTTTAAAGGATTTCCGGTAGCATCGTAACTTCTGTAATTAGCAACCTTGTCAATGAAAAATAACGACAAAACTTTAATTCCTAGTTTATTCAATCGTTTTTCTTTTTTCAGGTGTTCTTCGATTGTTTTTCGGATTTGAAACTTCATGACTTCGTCTGTCAAACCGCCTTGACTGACGCCTTTATAAAGTATATTTCCGTTTGATATAGAAATACACTGACTTGAGGCATCAATTTCTTCAATAATATAGCCATCGGCATAAATTTCTCTTTCGTTTGAAAGTTTGTATAAATCATCACCGACTTTTACTGCAATTGTTTTTTTCTTTACTCCTCCGCTTTCGTTACTGTTTATAGAAATTTTTGCAGTTACTTTTGTCTTAGTTGCTGTAATTGATTCAACCGATACAAAAGCATCATTGTAAGCATTCTCCTCAATAATTGAATCAACTTCAATTTGTTTTACCAAACCCAAATCGTATGCTTTTACCGGATTTAGGCTATATGTAAGATTATATTGATTTTTGTGAGTTGCTGAATATCGAAGTGTACAAAGTGCTTTCAGTTTTTCAATTGCCAACATACGCTTTTCGGTTTCCATATTTTGTGGCTCGTCCACAATGACAATTGGAATGGTTGCTTGAATAAATTCAAGGGGTTTTTGTCCGTTCAGCTTGTCGTTTGGCTTATTGATAATATTCTCGTCTTTTGCAAACGAATCAATATTAATTACCAAAACTTCAATATTATTTGTTGTAGCAAACCCTCTCAATGTTGAAACTTTGGTACTGTCGTACACCTGAAAATTTATAGGGACATTATCATACAAAGTTTGAAAATGCTCGTGCGTAATTTCCAAATTCTTTAAAACACCCTCGCGAATAGCAATTGAAGGAACTACAATTACAAACTTCTTAAAACCATAGAGTTTGTTTAGTTCATAAATAGTTCGCAGATACACATAAGTTTTGCCCGTTCCAGTTTCCATTTCCACAGAAAAATGCATACCGTCCAATTTGTTGGAAACAGTTATTTCATTTTTTTCTTGAACAGATTTAAGATTTGCAAGAATTTGTTCTTCCGATAAAATCAGATTATTGCTAACTCCTTGAATAAAAGAAGTTTGATTTTCTTTTAAGTCTAAGTTCAGTATGGATTCTTCCATAGCTTGACCTTCGAATAAATCTGTAATAGATTTTATGGCTTCTTGTTGAAATTGCAGATTGGATTCAAAGCTTAACTTCATTCTTCTAACATTTTACGGTTTTCAATTCTTGCTTTGGCTTCAATCAATAATGTATGCAACTTGTTTTCCAACTCTTTTTTAGGAGGTAATTCTGTCCAATAATCAGCTACCATAATTCCGTCTTTGTGCATATCAAGCAATTCTATTTGCTCATTGCTTTTGCCTGCACACAATATCAAACCTATTGGGCTGTTTTCACCTTCCTGTTTCTCGTATTTATCAATCCATTTTAAATACAATTCCATTTGACCTTTGTAGGCGGGTTTAAACTTACCCAACTTTAATTCTATGGCAACCAAGCGTTTTAGTTTTCTGTGAAAAAACAGCAAATCTAAATAGAAATCTTCGCCATCAATAATCATTCGTTTTTGGCGTTCAACAAATGTAAATCCAACGCCTAGTTCCATTATAAAAAGTTCCAATTCTTTGATAATGGCACTTTCTACATCTTTCTCTAAATAGCCATCTTTTAAACCCAAAAAATCGAGAAAATAAGGGTCTTTAAAGGTGTTTTGCATGTCTACAAAATCATCAGTTACATGCAATGCTGCTATTTCGTTGCGTTCAAAAGCTTTACGCTCTATTTGATATTGTAATTCACGTTTGCTCCACCTTTCTTCAGAAGCTTTCGTTGCATAATAATTTATTGAGTCTTGATTTTTTAAAGGTAATAGCTTCAGAATATGCGACCAACTTAATTGTCGTGCCACTGGCACGACAATTTCTAATTCCGGAAACTTTTCGGCAAATTGCATCATTCGGTAAAGATTTTTTAATTCAAAACTTTTTCCAAATTCTTCCACCAATTGTCGTGCCACTGGTGCGACAATTTCTTTTCCGTATTCCGCCCTTACGTTATTTAGAATATGTTCATTTATTTTTTTACCTACATGCCAGTATGTGAGTGTTAGGGCAGTATTTACCTGCGCAACAGCTTGTTGCTTTCCTTGCTCAATAATCTGAGTCAGGTCGCTGAAGAGTGATTTTTCAATTTCCTTGCTCATGACTATATCGTTTTAAATTCAATACCTGCATCACGCATTTGCAATACAGTATTGGTTTTTAACTGGTCGTTTCCTTTAAAAAGCTTATCCAAAGCTATTACTTTCTTAGGATATTCACTCAACACTTCTGTAACTATGGATTTGTCAACTTTCTCTAAAATCAAAGCCAATTCATTCCCATCAATTAGGTAATAGCCATCATTCCATTCTACAGAACTGTTTAAGTCTTTACCACTTTTGAGCAAAAGCTCGTACACCATGTTTTCCGTGGTAGCCGATTCAGAAACAGGGTCAACAAACAATTTCATTTGCTCTTCCAACGCTTTAACGTCATTTCCCTCAATTTGGTGCCATTGTTTGAAGTTACTGTCCTCTAATTTCAACACTTTGAAACCTAAATCTTGCGATTGAAGATTTCTGATTTGAAATTGCAAATTTTGTATTTCTGACTTGGTTTCGTCCGTAGGAATTTCGGCTTGGAGTTTTAATATTTGAGATTCTATCTTTTTGATTTCAGTTTTTATTTCTTCTTTAATCTTTTTGCTAGCTTTACGAATTCGGTCTTTTAATACATCAGAAATAGTTTTATAACCAGCTTTGTTTGCTTCTCCCTTTTCTTCTGTTAGCTCGGGCAATTGTATACAAATAAACTTTCTTTTACTTCTTGATATTTTATTTAAATCCATTATTGCATGAGCAGTTGAACCTGATCCAGCAAAGAAATCAAGAATAATATCTTCTTCTGAGGTTGTCATTTGAATCATTCTTTGAATTAATCTTTTTGGTTTAGGAAAAGTGAAAACGTTTTTTCCTATTAATTCAAAGACTTCTTTTGTTCCTTCATCTGTTGTTCCAGTTTCACTATGTTTCCATAGATTTATTGGAACCATACCTTCAGATAACTCAGATAAAAATCTTTTTATTCTTGGAAAATCTTGGTCATTGTTTTTCCCCCAATAAAACCGTTTATCCGCAAGCATCTCAAGGAATTTTTCTTCGTTGTATTTCCAAGAGTTGGTTGGGTGAGAAAATGATTTACCTGTATAAGGATTTGTAATAGAATAGCCTAAATTCTGTCTTTCATCTCTAGTTCGTTGACTTACAAATGACACACTAGTCCATAAACCTCTTGGGTCATTGTCAGGATTTGAATAATCTTCATTAGTTTTTTCACTTCTAGGTTCTCTTAGTACAGAAAGACTCTCATTTTTACGGAATAACAATAAGTGCTCAGTTACAGTTGACATTAGTTTTGCATCGTTGCTTCTACCATATCTTTTCTCCCAAATTAAATTTGCTATAAAATTTTCCTCACCAAAAACTTCATTCATTAATAGTCTCAAATTATGCACTTCGTTATCGTCAATAGAAACGAAAATTACGCCATCTTGCCTCAGTAGGTTTTTAGCTAAATAAAGTCGTGGCATCATCATATTCAGCCAGTTGCTGTGGTATTGTCCGTTTTCTTTGCTGTTTTTCTTGAGACCTCCTCCAGCCCCTCCAAAGGAGGGGAGAAAGATACTATCTTTAGTCAAGTAGCCTTCTTTGTCTTTGTCGCCTATACGCCGTTGGTACTCGTCTTTAGTTTCCGAGAATTTGTCGGGGTAAATAAATGAGTCATTTCCCGTATTGTAAGGAGGGTCAATGTATATCATTTTCACTTTGCTGAAATAGCTTTTTTGCAGCACTTTCAGCACTTCGAGGTTTTCGCCCTCGATAAAAATATTTTCGGTTTCGTCAAAATTTATACTTTCGTCTTTCACAGGAATTAAAGTCTTGGTTGTAGGAGTTTGCAGCACTTTAAAAGCATCGCTTTTCCCTGCCCAATTAAGCACATAGCGTTCGTTTTCAAAGTTAATAGTTGAACCAAGCGTAGCTTTCAGTTTTTCCCAATCGATTTTTCCTTCGCTAAAAGCTTCAGGCAGTATTTGTCGTAAAGCGTTTAATTTCTCTTGTTCTGGTGTAAGACTTATTCCGTCCATATTATACTCTCTTTTTTTAGTCAAATTATACTGTCACAAAAGTATTAAAATTCTGCGGTGTGTCGGCAAAAAAACAGTTCTTCCCGCAAAAAAAAGATTTGTACGTTTGATTTGTGCGTTTTTTTGCGGGAAGTGCTGTTTTGAGCGTGGATTCTTATGTTTTTATTGTCTCTTTTTTCTTGTTTTTAAGTCGTGAATGTTCTGGCTTTCTTTTTTTTTTCACTTGGCGGTATCGACTAAGGCTATAGGCACGGTCGGCACCGTTGTACGGTATGTTTCATTTGTGGGAGCATTCGCCGCTCTTGAAACGACTAAGTGAATGCGGAGGGCAAAACCTGCTAAATGCACGTCAAGCCAGCCAATGACAATAGGCGTGTATTATGGGCTAGGTGCTTGGTTTTTCAAACAGTCAAGTAGTAAATCGATTTATAATCAAGTTCTTTAGCTCCAATCTTTTTATAAAATTCAATCGCACCATGATTAGCGTTGTTCACATACCATTCCACTTTGTTTGCTCCATGAACTTGCGTAAAGTCCGTTATGTAATCAAAAAGCTGTTTCCCAATTCCTAAATTTCTATATTCAGGAAAAACGAATAAGTCTTCAATGTAAAAATTCGTTTTCGCTTTAAACGTAGAGAATGTTTTTAAAATCAACGCAAAGCCACAAATCTTATTCTCTTCGTTTTCTGCTACAAACACTTTAACGTGACTATTTGAACTAAAAATTGATTCTTTTATGTCTTGTTCTGTTGCCGAAACCATGTATTGTTGATTAACATGTTCTGCCAGTCCATAAATACAGTGATAAATTATTACTGAATCTTTTTCTACCGCTTCTCTAATTTTTATCATATTCAAATTGTCTTTTATTCGTTCATTACTTTGTCTTTTCCCAATAGCGACAACTTATCAAAAACAGGTCGCTTTCTCCATAAATATCAAATTTATCTCCACGCGGGTGGAATGAAGTTTCCGCAATGGAAATTTCGCTCAACCTATGCTTCCATGCTGGGTCGTCCCGACCGCAGGAAGCCTTAGGATTAGGGGTAGTCAATAATTTTTTTAAGTCGTTTTTTTATAGTCTTTCCATATATTATTATAATGGAATACCAAACCAAGTTACTTTGTAAAACATAGATTTTCGTCCAGATTTACTTTTACTAAAATATTGTTTCAACCAATCTTGTTGTTCTTTTATTTGCATTGAAGCATCGTTAATAGATTTAGTTAGCTGTCGAATCATGTTTGTAATATTTGCATCAGGATTTATAATTTGTTCTAACTTTAGTTTTGCTTCTTTTAATTTATTATTTGTAAAATCAAGTATGTTTTTTATTTCAGGGTCTGTTTTCATAGGCATAAAATGGTTATTTCTAAAATTAATAAAGTTGTTTAAGCCATTTATCCCTTCATTGTAGTCAACAACTGCTGAATTGAAAAGGTTAATTATTTTAGTTTGCCTGTCATTTTCTATTTCTAGTTTTAGATGTTGAAGTCTATCAAACACCATTGAATTTTTTAAACCGTTTTTCTCCACACGATATGCTGATGAAATTAGCTGGTCGATATGGTCTAGTTTTTCATATACCTTTATAGTGTCTTTGAAGTTAAAATATGGTTTTGTTTTATTTTGTTGTGTTTTGCCTTCATAAAATTCTTGGTTTGTCATGGGATAATAAAGGAACTGCCATAAATAGTCGAAGGGAATATGCGATTTGATTAGCGTTGTAGGGTTTACTTTATAGTAGTCGTTGTTTATTTTTTTAAAAAACTTTCCGCCATTTACATAACCAGAACCCCAAGTTGGGTCAAATAAGAACCAAGTACTATCAATAAAAGCCGCACTCCAAGCATGTGGGATATAATCAGTAAATCCATTTTGTTTGGTATAGCCTTCAATAACAAAAGATTTAATTCCTGATTTAATGCTAATGTCTGTAAACAATGAAGCATAGTTCTCACAAATTCCTTTTTTGGTCCTTAGAGGTTTTGTAATCTTATATTCTTTCTTTTCGTAAAAGTTTGTTGCAAACATGTTCTCAATGTCGTATTTAATGTTTGATACAACCCAAATAAAAATTGCTCGGGTTTTTTCTTTATCTGTTGCAAAATTTGATTTAATATAACTTGCAATCAGTTCTGAGGTTTTTGTAAATGAGTCAGGGAGTTGCAAAGCTTTCTTGTCAATTTTGGAAAACTCATTCATTGTCACTTTTTGGGCAAAAATTATCTGTGCTGTTACTGCGAAAAGAAGTGTTAATTTTATTAATTTCATTCCATCATATTTGTTATGTATTTGTATCTTGGTTTGGTTGCTTATAACTTAGTTGTAAATTTTAATTCTCTGTTTTTGAATACAATAATCTTTTTAATCGATATAATCTCTATAATAATAATATAATGTATTATTTCATGTCACCTTGCTGGCGAACTTATTTGAAATGTGTCATTAAAAGAATCGGATGAATTTCATTTTAGAAGTTCATCCGATTTTTTTTCAACGAGTTCTATTCCAAAATTTCGTTATCGTGCATGTTTTTTATAAATGATACGAAATCATTTTTTTGATCCGATTCCATCCATTCCATACTTTTGCGGGGATGAGCATTCAAGGCTCCTGATATTAAATAAGGAATGTGATAACCCCAATCGATATCTTTTTGCATGGGGTGAATATAATCTTGAATAACTTGTAATAAAGGTAGTAAGCGGTATTTAGGATTTTTGAGGAAAGCAATTAAAATTTCAATTGGGCAGTTTCCTGCTCCACGCCCAAGTCCCAATAGGGTAGCATCCAGCATGGTACAACCTTCCATCATAGCTGTATAAGTATTCGACATTGCCATTTGCATATTATTATGTGCATGAATTCCGATTTCTATTCCGGGTAGAGCAGCAGTGTATTTACGTACCAAATGTTGAACGGACTCCACATACATACTTCCAAAACTATCCACGGCATAAAATACTTTTACACGTGAAGCGGAAATATCTTTCAAGGCTTCGTCAAGTTCCAGCTCGCCTACTGTAGAAACTGCCATCAGATTGATACACACTTCATACCCTTTATCCAAACAATGATGTGACAAGGCAATGGCTTTGTCCACTTGATGAACGTAACATGCCACACGAATCATATCTAGTGCACTTTCCGAGGCTAGTGGAATATCATTCAGGTCAATACGACCAATGTCTGCCATTGCCGAAAGTTTCAGATTGGTTTCATTTTTGCCAACGATACGTTCCAGATCTTTTTGATGGCAAAATTTCCAAGGTCCCATTTCTTTGCGGCTGAAAGCTTTTTCGCTGCTCAAGTAACCAATTTCCATATAATCGATGCCGGCTTCGACACAGGCATTATAAACTCCACGAACAAAATCGTCGCTAAATTGCCACTTATTCATCAAACCACCATCGCGCACGGTGCAATCCATAACTTTAATATCCTGTTTGTACATTTTTTATGTTCCTCAATCACCCAAAAGGGCATATTAATTAATTTTTAAATTGATTTATTTTCAAATATCTTTTTCTCTAATATTTCCAATTCCTTTACAATATTGTGATCTACCAAAAACCGATAAATTTGTTCAAAAGTCACTTTGTCGAGCCCATGCTCTTCAGCCCATTTTCCGCGTTCTGCAATGACTTGATCTCTACGGCTTTGCGCAATTACACTTTCGATATCAGTTTTAAATTTTACGATTTCGTTTACATATTGGAATCGGAGACCAAAAAGTGCAATAATTTCTTTGTCGATAATGTCAATTTGTGTACGAATATCTTCTTTATCGTTGCATTCCGAGGGTGTTTTTGTTAATTTCAAAGCAAATTACTATTTTATGAGTTATGAAAAAATCGCACAAAAATAGTGATTTTGTTTGATTAATTGAAATTATAAAGTTGTTATTGTTACGATTTATTATCTTTTTGGGCTTTTTGTTGTTTTTGGTGTTCAAATTTAAAGGCTGATTTCAATAAAATCCGAATGTCCATTCCTATTTGATGAATTTAGTGTGTATCCTCATGAATGAACCTTTAAATTAACTAATATCTAATCTCCTGTTTTGTAAGTTTTTTTTGAGATTTCCAATTTCATATTTTCATTTTCCGCAATTTGTCCGTTGTCCATCATAAACCGAATAACTTTCAGCACTTTGGGCTCTTTGAAGGGCGTTTTTTTAACCAAAGCACTTACAGTTAATTCTTCTGTTGTTAATACTTGGTGGATGGCTTGACGGATAATTTCAAAATCATCGTATGATAAAGCAGTTTCTCTCTTTTTTAAGCAAATATCGCATTTTCCACAGGGCTTGGTATCTTTTTCGCCAAAATATGTTAGCAAAATCTGATTTCGGCAGATAACTTCTTCTTTGGCATAATCCAATACACTTTTTACTCGCAAAATGTATCGGTCGCGGCGGTCATCGTACGCTTCTTTTCCCAATACGACTCGTTCTGTTTCTACCCTTTCGTGAATAAAAGTTAGAAAAGGCGTTTTTTTTCGAGGAATATACTGAATGATATTTTCTTTGGACAAGCCTACCAATTGATAATACACTTCATCGTGTGTCCATTGCAACCGTTGAGCCAACGTATCCTCGTTGATGGATGCAAAATCGGTAAATAAACCGGTATACGAACGTAACAATATGTGAATCAATTTGTCCTGTTCGGGGGTTTGTTTTGTTTTGTACAAATCATCTTTTTTTATAGTAAAAAGTATGCGCGAGGAACTGTCCTGTTCATCAGTAAGTTCAATATATCCGGCTTGTTGTAGAATTTTCAGGCAATTGTACGAAATAAGAATTGGTAACCTGAATTTAATACAAAAATCCGAAATATCGAATGCAAAAACTTTATTCAAACCCGATCCAACACCTATTTCGAGATAATTTCCCAAGGCTTCGTAAACTTTTCGTACCATCTCTTTTTCGGGAAAAGTATCTGAAACCCTTTTACGCATTTTAACGGCATCACTATTATTATAAAGCAATACGGCATACGCTTTTTGTTCATCGCGACCAGCCCGACCTGCTTCCTGGAAATACGCTTCTATCGAGTCGGGCAAATCCAAATGTACCACAGTGCGTACTTCGGCTTTGTCGATTCCCATCCCGAACGCATTGGTAGATACAATTACACGTGTTTCACCACTTTTCCAACGAGCTTGTTTGGCATCTTTTGTTTCATTTTTCAATCCGGCATGGAAATTCTCAGCTGGAATTCCGTTTTGAATTAAAAAATCGGCTATTTCTTTTGTTTTCTTTCGGTTACGGACATATACCACAGAAGTACCTGGTACATTATTCAGAATTTTAAGCAGATTTTCATCTTTGTTCTCTACGGTTCGTACCACGTAAGCCAAATTGGAACGATGAAAACTTTTTTGAAACAGATTTGGAACACGAAAATGCAATTTCTTTTGAATATCTTCTACCACTTTGGGTGTGGCAGTGGCGGTAAGTGCTAGTACAGGAATATCGGGCAATAATTCCCGAATATCAGCTATTCGTAAATAGGATGGACGAAAATCGTAACCCCATTGCGAAATGCAGTGCGACTCGTCAACAGCTATCATACAAACGGTGGTTTGTTTTATTTTTTCGATAAAATTCGTAGTTGACAAACGTTCGGGGGAAACATACAGGAATTTGTAAGCTCCATGAACACCATTTTCGAGCGTCATTTGAATCTCATTTTGCTTCATTCCAGAAAAAATGGCTGCTGCTGCAATTCCACGTTTTTTCAGGTTTTCAACTTGGTCTTTCATCAATGCGATTAAGGGTGTAATCACAATGCAAATTCCTTCCATTGCCATAGTTGGCACCTGAAAAGTCATAGATTTTCCACCTCCTGTTGGCATCAACCCAAGCGTGTCACGCCCCGAAGCAATGCTTTGGATAATATCGCTTTGCAATGCCCGAAATTCGTCGTAGCCCCAGTATTGCTTGAGTATGTCGGTGAATTTCTGCATTTTATTATCACTAAACCCCTAACCCAGACTTCACCCCAACCCTCTCCATAAGGAGAAGGAGGAAGAGGGGGGATAGAGTGTGGTTAGAGTTATCAATAATCATCTACTTGTGTTTTCAAAATCATTATTATTGATATGAATATCTTATTTTCTTAAAGACCCCATTTCGGGGGATTTCGGGGGCTGCTAAAATCTATTTCGCCATTTCAATCAAAATTACTCCGTTCACGGCATCTTTTCCATAATCTTTCATCAATTTTTTGTTGATTTCCTTAGTGCTAGGTTGAATTACTTTATAGGATGCTATGTTTGAATAATTTAGCCAAGCCAAATCAAACGATGCTGGTAATCTTTCACCATCGAGCAGAATGATTGTTTTGTCATTTCTTTCCCATGCTTTTTCGGTGCTTGGAGTTTCTAATTTGAAATGGACGGGTATTGTTACCCAAATGGCTAATTTTTGATTGCATCTTGCACCTGGAATCCAGTTTGGCATAGTATTTATTACACGTAAAGCTTCTTTATCAAGAAAATAATCGAGCGACCTGATCACTTTTGCATCGCTAATTTTACCTGTTTTATCGACCAAAAACTGCACAATAACTTTTCCTTGTGTTTTTAATTGTTTTGCAACAAAAGGATACTGAATGCTATCGGCTATATATTTCATTAATTGCGTTTTACTTCCAATAAAATCAGGTTTGTTAACTTCTTCTTTACAGTCATTATTCATTATAATATCAGCGGTATCGGCCAAATCGTAATACATCTCATCTTTATTGCTGGATATTAATAGAACCCCGTTTTCGGCTTTTTTGCCATATAATTTTATCAGCCTCGATTTTTCTTCTTTTGGAAAAGGTTTCAAAACTATTGCTGAAGATAGTTTGTTTGGATTTAGAATTTTTGTGTTGAAATTTTTAGGCATTTTTATGCTGTCAATCAGCACCACAGTTTTTTCATTTATTTCCCAAGCATCTTCTTCGCTGGTGAATTTAAACATAACCGGCAAAGTGAAATATACTGCCACTTTCTCGCCATTTTGCTCACCAGGAGTCCAATTTGGCATTAATTTAATCACTCGTAATGCCTCATTGTCAATACTTTGAGATACTCCTTTTATTACTTCTACGTTTTCTACTTTTCCTGTTTTACTTATTACAAATCGCATGATCACCCTGCCTTGTTCATTTTTTTTAAGCGCTTCGGCTGGATACTGAATTGTTTGTTTCAAAAAAGTAAAAATTTTTTTTTCGCCCCCAATAAATTCGGGCATTTTATCTACTACCCCAAAAATAGAATCGTTTGAAAGGGTGGAATTACCGTTAGTAATGAATGGTTTAGCTTGTAAATTGTTTTTGTTTGCAAAGGTCAAGGTTAATGAAATTATAAAGATGAGTTTGAAAATTTGTGGCTGAAGCTTCATTGTTTTAATTTTAGTTATTCTGAAAAATTATTTGGTGAAATAAAGAATTAAATCCATGCATTTCAAAACGAAGGCAAATGTACAATTATTTTTCTAATTTTTAACTGTACAAAAAAAGAAATAACTCCACAGACATTTCCTTTTTGTAAACGATGATATGTTAATGTTTTACCTATTTTTTGCTTTCTTTGTCAATTCTGCTTTGATTTCGTCAGCCCGTCTTAGAGCTGCATCGTAGTACGAAATGGTAGGTATTTTGTTGTCAACATCCTTTTTCTTTTTAGGACGACCCTCTACAAATAGGTTGTAGTATTCTAATGCTTCTTCCAGTTTTTTTAGCCTCATGTCATAAAGACCCGCAATGGTGTACAAGGCAAAATCATAATCCGGCTTATATCTTTTAGCCAGTTTTAGATACTTAATCTCATCTAAAGGATTATTAAATAATCTGTTATAACCAACCGAAATGTTATAATAATAGCTAAAAAGTACCGAGTCCTTAGGGATTAATTGCTCCAATCCTTTATTTATTATTTCAATTCCTTGCTTTTGATGTCCGCTAAAAATTGCCGATTTACCTAAATAAAGAAACAAATTTTGGTTGGTCGAGTCCTTTTTGTAAGCTTGGCTCAAATGATCATAAGCCATTATATAATCTTTAGTTGCAAAAAAACTGACACCCAGATAATAATTAGTCAGATATGAGCTGTCTCCTGCCTGAAAAAGCTTATTCAACCTATAAATTGCACGGCTATAATTTCGTTTCATGCAATGCCCAATACCATTATATTGATTAATAATCTGATTTGTAGAATCGGAGTGCATGTACCTAGCCGTAGAATCTACTAATTCGGTATATTTTTCGGACTGTAAATATATTTTTGAAAGTTTACTCAAGGTGCTAGAGTCGTCCGAATTGAAATTCATCCCTTTCTGGTAATAATACACTGCCGAATCGGGTTTGGAAAGTTGTACAAAACAATCGCCCAGCAATGGAAATATGGTTGGTAATGAATCTTTTTTCAAAATGGCATGTGCCAATTGGATGGTTAGTTTCCATTCGCGGAGTCTAAAAATTATATTGAGATAATTTAACTGTGCGAACCGGTTTTCGGGTACCGTCTGCAAAGCCATTGAATAAAAGAATTTTGTTTTTTTGAAATTCCCTGTCAACTGATAACAATCTGCCAATTCGTTGATTTCCGAAAGACCTGTTCCCTCTTGCTTGACCAGTGCCTCCAGCAAAACAATTGCTTCGTGGTAACGAGCCATGCATTTATAACATTTGGCTTTCAGAAAATCAGATTCGGCAGATTTTCTCTCTTTTGAAAGCAGTTTAATAGCCGTTTCATAATCGTAATTTTTCATCGCATTTTGAACTGCAGTGTTTTGAGCCGACAAAATTATCGAAAGGAAAAGTAAGCATCCTACAAGGGAGTTTTTCATATTGAAGTGGTTTTATTCCGTGCCGAATGTTGGTTACGGCACGAAAATGTTATAAAGTTATTAAAGTATCAACTGATTTTATTGCAGTTTACATGTTATTGGCAAAATGTAATATACCGATACCTTTTTCCCATTATGTTCGCAGGGAACCCGCTGGGGCGGATTTGTAATCCGTGCCAACACTAACATTACAATTTAATGCTTTTGTCCATGCCACGATTCAATAACCAAAATATCCAACATTCCATCTTCTCATGCATAATCGCAAGCACTAATATATCTGTAATCCTCTGCTCTGAATACTAACCCTTCTTCTACCGGATTCTGATATATATAACTTAACTTCTGATCGATAACTTCATTACTCTACAATTCGATTGGATGATTATCGCCCTGCCAAAAAGTAAAGCCATCTTTTGTTTTAAATTGTTCCAATAACCATTCACGTCGACTTTCAACCGGATTTTCTTTAATGGCTCTAATTATTTCCTTGCTTGTATACTTTTTATAATCACGAAGAATACCTTCTAAGGTATAACCTTCTTGAGCATGTATTATCAAATGAACATGATTGGACATCACACACCACGCAAAAATATCAAGTCCTTTGTTTTGCTGGCAAAAAGCCAAATTCTTAATTAATATATCTTTGTATTCACTCCTTGTCAAAGCATCAACCCAATTTACTACTGAAAACGATACAAAATAAACACCATCGGGATTATGAAATTTGTATTTTCTGCTCATAATTATATTTATATTGTCGTGACAGTCACATTCAAACACATATTTTGACTTTGCAAATATAATACTTTTTAGCAATTCTTACATTAAAAAGAAAAGACACAATTGCTAGTGTCTTTTCTTTCTAAAATGTAAAAAAATTACTTTCTTTTCTGTTTTGATTACTTTATCTGTATTGGCACGGTTTACAAATCCGCGCCAGCAGGGGTTTTTCAGCACGTTTGCTGAAAATGGTATTTCAAAATCTTTCGTATATTTTTAGACAAATAGAAATTATAAAACAAACAGACGATTCTCATCAAATTTTATATATAAACGTGGTCTGAGCTTAACAGCAAACCCTAATAAATGGTTCTAATCGACAATTTGGGTTTAATTCAAAAACGGATCAATTTGAAACCCTTTCAAAAATTTTGATTCATGGTTCTGCGCGGAACAAAAGGATTTTAGAAGATATTTTGTTGAGTTAAAACTTGGTAAGAATGTGGTCATTATTACTGAACGGAAAGAACATATCAACACCTTAAATCAAAATCTAAAGCAATCGTATGAAACGGTAACTTTAAGTGGAGACGATTCGGAAAGTAGTGGGATTTGAAATGGAAAATACTCAAAGAAGGTACTTTTCAAGTTCTCATAACGACTGGACAGATGGAAAAGGATAAAACACTACTTAAATCCCAATTAAAAACAATAGACGAATATCTTTCAATTATTAGAAACAAAGGAAGACAAACATTCCTTGAAACAAAGCCAGAAAATTTCAGTAGAATTCTTCATGACTACTCGGACACACAGAAATGATTTATAATTTGGAAAGATTTATTGGAAGAAAGAATTAACTAGTTATAAACGAAAAAGAGACAAATTCTATAAAACCAATGCACGATTTGACAACACACGATTATGGGATATTGGCTGGCTGACCCCGACAAGTCGGGACAAGCTGTGCATTCCGCCAGTTTTTCTCCCGCATTCACATTGTCGTTCCATGACAGCGAATGCTCCCACAAATGAAACATACAGTACAACGGTGCCGCCAAATGCCCATAGCCTTAGTCGTTGCGGCTCATTATAAAAAAAATAAAGCTCGTTTGCGATTAGAATTGAGCCATATTTCATATATTTGTGAGCTAAAAACATAAAGTTATGACAGAAACGAGACAAATAGAAATTATAAATTTCATTCAGAACCACGCAAACTGCTCCTCGGGCGAGATTCACAAAGAATTTGCTACTTCGATTAGCTTTGCGACTGTTAAACGAATTCTAACTCAATTACTGACCGATAAATTCATAATCTCGGAAGGAAAAGGAAAAGGAACAAAGTACTTTATTTCACCCTCCCATGAATTGTTATATTCGATTGACTTATACAAATATTACGAAAGGGAAATTGACGAAAGGCGGATTAAAGAAGAATTCAACTTAGACATTTTTGAATTATTGGACAAGACTGAGATTCTGAATGAAGCTGAACTTTCAAAACTAGCTGGCTTACAAGCAAAATTCACTGAAAATATTTCGCAATTGTCAGATTCCGAGTACAAAAAAGAACTTGAACGACTTGCCATTGATTTAAGTTGGAAATCGTCTCAGATTGAAGGAAATACATATTCATTACTTGAAACAGAAAGATTACTTAAGGACAAAGAAACTGCTGCAGGAAAAACGAAAGAAGAAGCAATTATGCTACTGAATCACAAAGATGCACTAGATTTCATTGTCGAAAATCCAGACTACTTAATTCCGTTGAAAATTTCAAAAGTAGAAGATATTCATAGTTTGCTTATTAAAGAATTGGCGGTTGACAAGAATCTAAGAAAACGAAGAGTGGTATTTCAGGAACAAATTATCGTCCACTCGACATCGAATTTCAAATACGTGAAGCATTGGAATCCGCTTGTAAACTTGTGAATAAGAAAGAAAATATATTTGAAAAGGCACTGCTGATTTTAGTATTGATTTCATACATTCAACCATTTATGGACGGAAATAAGAGAACAGCTCGTTTAGTAAGCAATGCAATTCTAATGAATTACAAACATTGTCCCATTTCATTCAGGACGGTTGACTCTGTAGACTACAAGAAAGCAATGTTACTGTTTTACGAACAAAACAACATATCGAGATTTAAGGAGATATTTATCAACCAGTTCGAATTTGCAGTTAAGACATATTTTTGAACTGAAAACTAAAAAATAACGAAGCCATAACACACGGCTATGTTCACCTGCTGGCTGACCCCGACAAGTCGGGACAAGCTGTGCATTCCGGCATCCCGATAGCTATCGGGAGCTCCCGCATTAGCTTCGCTGATTTTCAATTCACTTTGTCGCTAGGCGACAGCGAATGCTCCCGCAAATGAAACATGCCGAGTATCGGTACCGAAGGATGCACATTGCCTTAGTCGTTACCAACATGTCGAAAAAAAACAGAGAAAGAACATAAAAAACTCGACAGTAACAAATTAGCAGTGAAAACGAAAAAAAACCACTGACAGCACGACAATAAAGCAAAAATTGAGAAAAATATCTTCCGACCGAATACACTCGCTGAAAAATTCTTAACTTTGCACTAAATGAATCATAAATCGACAAAACAATATGTTTGAACAGACATTTAAGAATATAGATGATATACTGCACAAGGATGCGGGGTGTGGAAGTGAATTGGATTATGTGGAACAGACTTCGTGGATTTTATTTCTTAAATATCTGGACGATTTAGAAAAAGACAAAGCAACAGCGGCCGAGCTGACAGGAAAGATTTACACGCCTATCATCGAATCAGCCTACCAATGGAATGTGTGGGCTACGCAAAAGCTTCGACAAGCTCAGCTTAATGATGGGTCAGTGAGCAAAGCCGAACTGGACCACCACAAAGCACTTACAGGCGATGACCTTGCCGACTTTGTGAATATTCAGTTGTTTCCTTACCTCAAAAAATTCAAGACTTCTGCCGAAAGTGCCGACACGTTGGAATACAAAATCGGTGAAATTTTCTCCGAACTGAAAAACCGTCTACAATGCGGTTACAACCTCCGAGAAGTGATAAACCGTATTGACGAACTTCGTTTCCGTACTCATGCCGAAAAGCATGAAATGAGCCATTTGCACGAGGACAAAATCAAGAATATGGGCAATGCAGGGCACAACGGTGGAGAATATTACACGCCACGACCATTGATTAAAACCATTGTAAAAGTGGTTGCTCCCGAAATTGGACAAAAAATATATGACGGTTCAGTTGGTTCCGCTGGTTTCTTGGTGGAAGCTTTTGAATATCTGAAACACAGCAAAAAACTCACAAATACGGATGTAGTTACCTTAAAGAAAAATACTTTTTACGGTAAAGAGAAAAAATCACTGGCTTACATTATTGGCACAATGAATATGATTTTGCACGGTGTGGAAGCCCCAAACATTGTGCATGCGAACACACTTGCCGAAAACCTTGCCGATATTCAAGAAAAAGACCGTTACGATGTAGTGTTTTGGCAAATCCGCCTTTTGGAGGGAAAGAACGTGCCGAAGTACAACAAAATTTCCCCATAAAAACAGGTGAAACTGCTTCGCTTTTCTTGCAGCATTTTATCAAAATTCTGAAAGCTGGTGGCAAAGCGGGTATCGTTATTAAAAACACTTTTTTGAGCAATACCGACAATGCTTCGGTGAGTTTGCGTAAGTTATTGTTGGAAAACTGCAACTTACATACCGTATTGGATTTACCTGCAGGGACTTTTACGGGCGCAGGAGTAAAAACGGTAGTATTGTTTTTCGAAAAAGGCGCACCCACTCAAAAAGTATGGTTTATCAACTGAACCTGGAACGTAACTTAGGCAAAACCAATGCGCTGAGGAAAAAGATTTGGCTGAGTTTGTAGCTCTACAAAAAACAAAAGCCGAAAGCGAAAACAGTTGGTCGGTGGATGTAGAGACGCATTGCAATGCGTCTAATCAATACGACATGAGTGCCAAAAACCCAAACAAAAAAGAAGAAACCGCCTTGCGCCAACCGCAAGAAATTTTAGCAGCAATGAAAGCGCTGGACGATGAAAGCAGTTTGATAAAATTTACAATTGATAATTGATAATAATTAAGTTGGACACATTTTCCAGACACTGTCTGGAAAATTCCGCGCCCCTTTTCTGATTCCGAGAAAGCGAACTTGATACTATAATAAACGACATATATAATTACGCATATAATTTGTATCTTTGCAAACAA
>JACDZH010000377.1 GCA_013426815.1 Paludibacter sp. | reverse complement strand
CCTTATAACAACAATAAATTTTTAAATACCGCTTTTAGCGGACAACAATGATTTTCTTTGAAAATATATAAAATAGATGCTTAACAATTTGATATGTAAAACAATAAATAATTTATTGTACTATTTGATACTTTAAATTTTGAAAAGAAATTTTGTGATTCTATTGTGAATAAAATATGTGTAACTCCCGATGCTCCGGATGTGCCTTACGTGCTAGATTTTAGATTAACCTCAACTCGCACAAAAGGTATTAGAACCGTATAAATCATTCTCAATTATCAATTAGTTAGTAGTAACAGCAGGTACAGTTGCATATTCAGCTTTTTGCGGCATTTTACCAGCAATTTACATTTTGAAAAAATTGGAACAGGCCATGGGTTCGATAGACCTTAAGATTAGAAGTTAACAAATATTTATTATATTGTTCCTCTTATTTCTTGCTTTATTATAACAGTTGCATTTTCGATATTGCTCAAAATCATCAATGTAAATTCCTTTTCAGAAGCTATGAAACTTGGACTTTTGATGGGTGCAGGTTTTGCAACTGCAATTTTTTATAAAACAGATGTTATGCCTACAATGAAAAACTCATTGGTGTTTGGAGTCATAATAGGAACAGCTCAAGGGTTAGGTGTTGTCCTAGGAACTCATATTGTTTTCGAGATATCAAAATTGACCTGGCAGAAATACTGAAATTTGAAATTCAAACAAATTCGTATGATGAAAATATTTTTTAGAATTTTATTCCTAGTGTTTTTTACCTGGTCATTTGGTCAAACTAATTATCAAAAGGATTTTGATTTTTATGTAAAAACCATTCACGAGAATTATGCTTATTTCGACCAGCAAAAAACCAATTGGGGTCAAGTTAAAGCTATATATCAACCAATGGTTGACACTTGCACTTCACGGAATAATTTTATTCAAATTCTTGAAAAAACACTAAACGAACTTTACAATGGACACAATTTTTTAAATACGAATACTGACCAATCAAACCGGTTAATTCCATCCGGTTCTGATTTGAAAATCATTTATACAAATGGAGATTTTATAATTGATGAAGTTAGAGAGGATTATAATTCCGATTGGTGTGGATTAAAAAAAGGGATGCAAATAATCAGCTTTAATGGTGTTCCTATTAAAGAATCTATTGAGCTTTTTCTACCAAAAACAACTACAAATTATGATGCCGAAATTTTTGAATACGCCGCAAATATGCTTTTGGCCGGAACTCATAATTCAACCAGAAAAATAACCATACAATCAGATGGTATTTCAAAAGACTACTTCCCGGATAGTTTACCAAATAAAACCGAAAGAAATTATGCAACCATTATAGAAGTTAAAAAACTCAACAACAATATTGGCTATATTAAAATTAATGACTCATTAGGAAATAATGATTTAATAAAATCTTTTGACCAGGCTTTGGATACTTTAATTCATTCCAGTGGACTGATAATAGATTTAAGGGAAACGCCTGGCGGAGGCACCTCGGTTGTTGCAAGAGCTATGATGGGAAGATTTGTTGACAAAGAACTGCCATATCAAAAACATCTTTACACGGCGGAAGAAAATGAGACAGGAATAAGGCGAACCACTTTGGAAATGGTATCACCAAGACAGGTAATTTATAAAAATCGATTGGTAATCTTGGTAGGAAATTGGACAGGTAGTATGGGGGAAGGTTTAGCCATCGGATTTGATGCTCTGCAAAGAGCCACACTTGTTGGGACAAAAATGGCAGGCTTACTTGGAGAGATATATACCTTTGAAACGCCTGAACTGAAAATTCAATTTTCATTCCCTTGTGTTCAATTGCAGACAGTAAACGGACTCCCAAGAGAAGATTATTTGCCAACAATTCAAGTAAAGCAGCAGCGTTTAAGTATTTCAATAGCATTGAAAATATTGAATAAAAAGAAAACAACGAACTAATATTAAAGTGTAGCAGTAATAAGGGTTTCCGTGGTATTCGACCATTCTATCCAGCATTAACTTCGGTGTAGCTCAAGAGGAACGAAGCCCGCAATCACTAACTTCTTGAACTCACATCGTAACTACTCAGCACCCCTAAGTTGATGATACAGAATATTTTATGAATTTGAC
>JACDZH010000376.1 GCA_013426815.1 Paludibacter sp. | reverse complement strand
TTGAAGAAAATTTCTGGAAAAATTTTTAGGGTGGCGCATTGTCAAAGTCAGGAGCTGAAGTTCCGTACCTGGATAATTTGGCTCTGAGTCTGTTAGTAGTTCACATAATTTGTCGAGAGCAGAGATGTCTCTTGGTGTTGATTGGTTATAGAGTTTTATCGTTAAATTTGTTTATTGTGATACAAAATTATAATTTATTTATAAAGCTGAAATCTTTCTGATTGTTTATTCTAGTTGTGCGCTATCCTTCCTCTTACATTTTGAATAAATAGCTTATCTTTGCATTACAAAAAATTATCAATGCAGTATTATTAAAGTTATACAATATGAAACTCAGCAAACTTTTTTTCTCATTTTCTTTTTTGTTTCTAACGCTTTCAATGTCAGCCTATGATGCTGTTGGTCATCGTATAATTGCCGATATAGCCTATCAGAATTTAACCAAAAATGCACGAATACAATTGGATAAAATTCTTGGAAAACATGGAATTATATATGCCGCCACCTGGGCCGACGAAGTACGTAGCGATAAAAAATATGCTTATAGTTACCAATGGCATTATCAAAATCTCAATGACAGCCTTTCAACAAGTGACTTTCAACACTTATTGACCAATCCCAAAGCAGAAGGCAGTCACTTGTTTTTTGCACTTGATTCACTTACAAACCGCTTAAAAAAAGAGAAAAACGATGTGGAAGCTTTGAAGTTTCTGGTACATTTTGTAGCTGATTTGCACCAACCAATGCACCTGGGAAGACTGGAAGATTTAGGCGGTAATAAGGTAACTGTCAAATGGTTTGGAAAGACAATGAACTTGCATTCATTGTGGGATAGTTCGTTGCTCGAAGAAAGAAAAATGTCCTACTCGGAGTTTAGTAAGTATTTGCAGGATAAGTTTGAACCAAGGAAAGCCGCGTTTAAAAAATTCAGTAAACTACAATCCATCGAAGCCGGTTATGCCATTCGTACCGAAATATATGGCTATGATACCACCGACACCAACAACTACCATTATGTTTATTTCTTTGCAGGTAAACAGGACGAAATGCTTTACCGTGGCGGCATTCAATTAGCCAATATTCTGAATAGTATTTACAAATAATCTCAAAGGCTTTTTCGTTTCCTCCAAACCTGATACGAATTAATCATATTTTGCCAAAGCACGTATGATCCGGGACCGACTGAAGCAATCGGATTCAGGTACATTTGTGCCATCCAAATTGCCAGAATCGTGTTCTTTTGTCCAAGCCCTTGTCCGCCTGCCACCGTATCATTGTAATGTTTGCCAATGCCACGTCCTATCAGAAACTGACTGATACACATTATCATGGCTGCAAATGCAATCATTATTTCTGTCAAATAACTTCCGCTGTTTTGTTTTAAAATAAATTCTACTGTTCGCCCTGTTACCACACAAAGAGCCAATGTCCAGATATAGAATGAAATACCTGAGTATGAACCAATTTTAGTGGTGATGGCAGGTGTAAATTTCCGCATGGAAAGTGCCAACCCGTACGGTAGCAACAACAAAACAAATACACGTTGTGCAATGGCTGTAAACGATTCGAAAAAAGGCAAACTTTGGTAACTTCCAATCAGCGAAAAAATTACGGGTGCTGCCATAGCCACACAGATATTGCTTAACAAACTATAAGCTGTAACACTCGCCACATTACCTTTCAACATGCCGGTAACCACTGGAGCGGCAGTTCCTGTTGAAGCCAAAACGCAAACCATAGCACCTTGTGCCACGGTTGTATTAAATGGATTGAGAATAAAAAAAACCGCCAAACTACCGAAAATTTGAATAAAAATCAACCACAAATGCAACCGTGACAACCTGACTTCGCTCAAATTCAGGTTGCAATAGGTCAAAAATAACATCAAAAAAATCAGGTAAGGTGTCAAAAATGCCAAGAAACCGAAAAACGGATAAAAAATTGTACCCAATGTCATGGCAATGGGCATCATATAAGCTTTTAATTTTTTTAGCATCGAGGCAGTGATTTCATTTTGTGGGTACAAAAGTACGAAGATAATACCAATTTTATATAATATATTATGAGTATCGGGTGTTGTACCTAAAGAAAAAAGTTTACATTTGTCTTTCATAA
>JACDZH010000375.1 GCA_013426815.1 Paludibacter sp. | reverse complement strand
TAATTTCATCTTTTGTCAACTATTAACTGTCAATGGAGTATTTCGATGGAGTATTTCAACATTCCGATTTATCGGAACTATCAACTAATATCTTCCATCTATTCCGGCAACAATAAGCTAAACTCACTTCCTTCACCTTCTTGGCTTCTTACTTCCACTTCACCTTCATGTTTTTCCACTATGGTTTTTACATAATTAAGCCCGATTCCAAAGCCGTTAATATTCGAATTTTCTGTATGTGCCCAGTTGTATTTGTCAAATATAAGCGGTAATTTATCTTGTGTTATTCCGAATCCGTTATCTTTAATGGAAATAACTATCCAATGACCTGTTTTACAGATCGTTATAATAATCAAAACTTCTTTGTTCGAATACTTGATGGCATTGTCTATCAAATTGGCGAAACATTGGTTCAGTAAATTGGCTTCAGCTTTCAGCAGAATTTCGTCCGCTTCATAAATTGTTTGTATCTCCACTTTTTTTACCGGATAGTTTCCAAACTTATTTTTCAACTCCTCAAACATTTTTTTCAGATTAACCGGTTCTTTATTCAGCAACAGTAAGCCTTCCTCCAGTTTGGTTAATGCCACTATCATATTAATACTGTCATTTAGTTCCGATGTGGCACTGACCGACCGGCTCACTAATAATTCATATTTCGCCTTATCCTCTGCAAAAGCAGGCATCGAAAGGCAATCGAGGTTAAACGACAGACTGGCTACCGGGCGTTTCAGTTCGTGGGCTATAGTTCCCAAAAACTCATTTTTAAAAATAACCAACTGTTTCTGACGGGCAAGGGTGCGTAGCAAAAATCGGAATGCCAGTAGGCAAAGGATAGAGAAAAAAAGCGAACTGAGGAGCATCAAACCCATACGCTTGATAATTAGCCCGAAAGGATTGACTAAAACTAATTTCAATGCTTTATTGTCAACAATATCTATTGTAAGATACTTAGATGAAACTTCAAAAAAAGAAGGAGACATGAGGTCCGATTTCGATTGCTGAAGTACTTTGTCTGTTGTTGGATTAATTATAATTACGCAGTATTTTGTATTAATTCCTCTTGCATGTAGAACTGATCCGGTAATGCTATCTAATCTGTTTATATTTATGGGTATAGTTTTGCTTATTTCCATATTAATTGCAAAATAAACTAATATAGTAGTGTTATTGGAATACTCACTTCTTTTGCTAAAATCGTAATATGTTTTTTCATTGGCAGGAGTATTTGATTTGCTTGTCAAATCAACATCATTTTTACTTTCAGTATTTCGATACTGCTTACGCCTAATTTCCAACTCTTTTTTAAAAACTTCTTCAATTATTGCATCTGACTCACGAACAAGACCTGCACGGGTAGTTTGAAAATAATCAAACACCAAATAAGCTTGTGTTACCAAAACAAATAACAAACAAATGGCGGCAAGGTAGGAGATCAGTTTAGGTGTAATCGGCTTCATTTTCGGACATGGTTTTAATATACCAAACACTAAATATTGCATCCGCTTTGCTCAGACTCCGACAGGTTCTCACAAGATTCTAATATTCCTGATTTAAACCTGTCAGGAGTAATTTTTTAACTTGTCAAAAATACTAATATTTTTTATATATTCTACTAATTTAGTTAAATTTAAGATTATTAGCGCAAATTATATACATTTATTCACACCTCATTAATTATTATTATCCTAAATATTAGAATCTTGTGAGAATATTGGTAGAATCTTGTGAGATAATGTTAAAAATAAAAGTTATAATATTGCAGCATCATTATCCTCAAATAAAAAAAATATGAAAAGAGAAAAAAAAGATGCAGCAAGCTTTAAAAAAATAGGAGTTTCGCAAATGGAAAATATCAAAGGAGGAAAAACAATTGTTGTAATTAATCCTGACGGTTCAAGTACAACGATAACAATTTGATAGAGAAGAAAGCATTACTGACTCGAAATGAAAAGTTATTCGAATTCAGGTTTAGCAAAATAGCAAGCGGTACAGTCAGATATTGATAGTGAATATAGATAATTTACCCATTAACCTAAATGAAAAATAAATCAGGCGTAAATTTAGAAAAATAGTAGTAACCTGAGTTCGGGATAAGAATTTTAAAATTCAATTGATAATTGAGGTGAA
>JACDZH010000374.1 GCA_013426815.1 Paludibacter sp. | reverse complement strand
AGAGAAAATTTTACCAAACTTACAAGCCGACTCTTTAAGTTAATGACATTGACTTTGGCATCATAATTCAACAAGTGGGCCGCCCTTGTATTCATAACCAGCTATTGGCTACTATGAATAGCTTTTGTAGAAGGCCTCAGCCGTGAATTTCACAAACTCCTCGGTTTTCTCCTGACTGCGAGCGACAACCTGCCATGGCTCAAGTCGAGATATTTCGGTCTGTAGATCCTTGGCGGTCTTGGAGCTGCAACCAAGAATGTCCTGCACCGATCCGGGCGCTACACCATCGCACTGGAAGATGTAGGCGAACTCAAGCAGTTCCTGGAAGTTGAAGAATTTCTGTTGATAGTCGTTAGGCGACTGGCTTGCGAAGAAAACCACAACACCCTTCGATCTGCCCTCACGGATGATACGCTGCAGGAAGATGTTCTTCTGGCCGAGATAATTGTGAGCCTCGTCGATAACCAAAATAGTTCTAATGGTCCTACGATCTTCTGTTACCGGACTATCAGGCATTGTTGCCATTTCCTTGTAGAGTCGTTCAATGACGAGGTATGCGACCAGTTCTTTCAGTACCGGCATGGCATGCAAGTCGATCAATATAGTGCGGTTTGATACACGCACCATAGGTGGCTCGTCGCTACCATGGCGCCAAAATAATTCGAAGTCTGAGAGATCCCTCAGTACTTCAATGAGGCTGTCGTCTTTCTTATTGTCGTCTTCATACGAGGTAGTAGCAACTTCGAGAATATCAGGGAAATCCGGATATGGTGCGGCTGAACCGGAACGCTTAGCATAAGCTGCTCGAATCGCCTCCGTCAGAGCCCCCTTTTGCACCACACCAAGCTTGCTGTTAATCGAGGCAAAGCTCTCCGCCTTCTCCCTCGCCGATACATTAATCGTCTGCTCGTCGTAGGTTGGTAAGATGAAAGGATTGATCGGCAGTCGTTGTCCTCCTTGCAGCAAGCGAAAGGGTTGCACGCGTGCCAATTCCAGAAAACGCGTGTTATCCACCACGTCGCCCTTGTAGTCGAAGTAGATAAAATTCGTCTGAAAGTTCGACTGAATGCGGATGTCGGTCAGTATCTTCAGCAGAAACTGCGTCTTGCCGACGCCGGGTTTACCCATGATGGCCAGGTGTGAGTTGGCGTGCTTGGCCGTATTATTCAGTTCCATTAGTAGCTCGGTCCGTTGCAACAGCGTCCGGCCGATGAAGATATCCAGGCCGCTGCCCAGTTGCTCGCGCCGACCGGCAAACTCCACCTCATCCACCAGTCGCCTAATCAGCGCTTCGCCACTGCGACCTGTCTCCTGAAACAGCTGCGCCAGCATTGTCGCGCCACTATCGATGTGATTTTTAACGATGGACCGGTTTGAGAAAAATTCATCCTCGCTGAAGTCTCGCTTGCCATAGGTGTGGGCGATCAGGGTACGGATAAACACCTCATCTTCACCGATGAAGGTCGGCCGCTTCATCTCGCTGCCGCTGAAGCTCGGGCTGGGTGCAACCTTGGCTCCTTCTTTCACCAGCGAAAGCGTAAAGGCAATCCGCGCCAGTGTAGCCTTCTCCAACTTGATCTCGAAACGCAGCGCGCTGAGCACCTCATCAGCTTCGCTCGATGTATACAGTCGATCAGCCATGGTTATTCTCCCAGAAGTACCCCTGTCTGAAGGTCGTAAGCTCCTGCCGCTGGTCGAACTCAAGGCACGCCGCTCCACTCAGGCGTGGCTTGAGGGCACGGTAATAGCTGGTGTCGATTTCCGTGTCGGTTGAAAGAATAACAACCTGCTCGCCGGCGTTGGGAAAGTAGTTGTTCACGATATTGTCGCGGTGCGTGCTATCCAAGCGCGACAAAGGGGTATCAATGATAATCGGCAGCTTCAACTCGCTGGTTTGCGCCAACCCCCAGAGCAAGGATACCGCGAACACCTCTTTTTCACCGGCTGCCATTGATGATTTCCGAATCTCGTGCCCGTTGCGATCAGTAATGCGGACCTCGTAAGTTTTATCATCGATAGTAATGTCCTTGATCAGGCCGCTGCGGCTGGACAGCAGCCGGTACATCTCGAAGGTCTTCTCCTGTAACAGATGCACCTCAATGTCATTTACTTAAGAACCAAAAACAATTTAACATATTGTAATTAC
>JACDZH010000373.1 GCA_013426815.1 Paludibacter sp. | reverse complement strand
GCGAACGAGAGCCAGCTCGGATTCGCTGACAGACGAATCAAACCTCAATGGCGGCAGGCTCCCCTTGCCGGGCCCGGTCGTTGAGCCTGCCTGATCGGCTACCCTCGGAACCGGCGGGAGAATACCCATGGACTACTGCAAGATAAACCATTTCTGGCAGAGCCTGAACCTGCTCGCGGCCCCCATTCTGTTGACCCTCCTGATTCTTTTCCAGCAGGACATGACCATCTGGATGTGGCTCATGGCCATCCACCTTCCCCTTCTTATGATCCACGAGGTGGAGGAATACGTCCTTGCGCCGAAGAGCTTCAAGGAATTTGTCAACATGAACTCCCCGCTGGGTTCCGGCACTGACCCTGACTTCCCCTTGGACGAGGCTTACATCTTCCAGGTGAACATCCTGATAGCATGGCCCATGATCATTCTCGGGGCGGTGCTCGCCGATGTTGCTCCCTGGATCGGCATGTCAATGATCTGGTTCCAGATAATTGTCAACAACCTTATGCACACGGTGGGTTTCCAGACGGGGAAGCCCGGATACAAGCCAGGTCTCCTCACCAACTGCCTGCTTCTTGTGCCCTTTTGCGTCTTTGCCCTGGTGACCGCTTCCCGATTTTCCCATTGGTCCGACTGGGCCCTGTCCTTTCTGGTGGGTGTTGGCATCTCGGCATTGCTCATGAGAAAAACGTTTCGGCGTCTAGCCACCCTGAAAGTGCCGCAACAAAAACCCTGATACGCCCGCGTACCTTGGGTTGCGAAGAGTTTATTTTCAGGCAATTCCAGGAAATATGAAAGAGAGTGCCCCTGGAATCAGAACTTCAAGTTGTCGGTAAAGGAGGAAATGGCATGAAAGAGAAGACGGTTCGCCTGCAATATCGCGGGATTCCCTATTAACCTGAACAAAAACGAGGAGTACAGACATGATGCAAAAAGTATTGTCGTGGGGATTAATGGCAGTCATCACAATGATTGTTGCCGGGTGTGCTGCAAGCAGCATGAAAGATGTAACCAAGACCGGTTTTCTGAAAGATTACAGTCAGTTGAAGCCGGGAGGCGATGACCAGGCCGCACTGGTCTACATTAAACCCGGCACTCAAATCAAACCCAACACCAAGCTGATGTTTGACAGGATTACAGTGGTGTTGAGCGATCAAGCTGCATATAAAGCCGTGGATCCTGCCGTTCTGAAAGAGTTGACGGATTACTATCAGAATGCCATTTTTAAGGCCTTGAAAGGAGGCTATGAAATCGTTGACAAGCCTGGTCCTGGTGTATTGCGGGTACGGGTGGCAATCACGGAACTGAAACCTGCAAAACCATTGGCAAATACAATGTCCACGATTATTCCGGTGGGCATTGTCGTTTCTGGTGCCACAAAAGCGACCACCGGTGATAATCTGGGAACGGGTGAGGCGGGAACCGAATTTGAAATGATCGACTCCGTCACAGGGGAGCGAATCGCCGCCGCAGTAGATCGCCGCCAGGGAGGCAAGGGTGTGTTTCGTGGCGAATGGGAAGACACGAAAGATGCCTTTGATTACTGGGCACAGACCTTCCGCAAGCGGCTTGACGAGATGCAAAAAAACTAAGCCCTTATGGCAAGCCCAGGCACCTGCTCTTGACGCTGGAAGGGTGGGTGCCTGAATACTATCCAGGGCGCAGAAACATTTTAATCCAACCGTCGGCACTGCAAGGAAAGAGACCTGATACCGTAAGAGAGACCACCAGGATAACCGGTCAAAGCCACCTGGACAGGGGCCGGTTCTCCTGAGAGTAAGGTCCGGAAATCTCCTGGTTCCCTGCCAGATCGGGGGACAGCAGATCAGGGGACAGTTCACAAAACCCTGTGTTTTTCTGCCCGTCAGTTACGCCTGCCCCTGGAATTTTTCTGTTCACCTGCACGGCACTGACATATCCTTGCCGCCCATGGCTTATCCGACCTCTCAGTTTGATACATGGAAGAAAAAAATGAGTGCGACTTCCAGGTTGACAAGTCGGCAAAGCACGGGGCAACCCATCATATTTCCATGACCGGCCCTTGCTTATCGGCCGTTGCCCTTCTCATCCGTCATTCCAGTCTTTATTCCCTTCTGCCGCTGCCAATTTATATCCTGGCAAGACGACAGAAACGAAATCGAAAGTCAAATCG
>JACDZH010000033.1 GCA_013426815.1 Paludibacter sp. | reverse complement strand
GCAAAGTAACTAATTTTATTTCAATTAATTACAACTTATATAATGTCTAATATATACTACTTATCATTGAAATTTTAAAAATCATCTGATTCTTCAATTATTTGAGTCAATTCCGAGAAGTCCATATTCCATTTTTTTTACTTGTATACCGACAAACAGGCACTAAGTTCTCAAATATTCTAGACGCAACGCTCAGATTTACAATACCTTTATTTCTTAACGGGTTCGCAACTTTGCTTCTATATGTTTAGATAATATTTTTTAGGAGTGAACTCATTATTTGAAAAAATAAATTTTTGTTTTTTTTTAGCATACAAAGAAACTTCGTTATAATTACAGACTGATTTCAAATGTGTTATTTTATTGTTACAAATAGTAACATAAAGTACTATAAATAAAAAAACACCTTATTGAAATTCGAAATTATATTTTATTAAGTACATGCTGAAAATTAGTTAATAATAAATTGTTAAAAATCCAAATAAAGTCTACAAATACCTGCAATTGATTGCAGCATTTCGCATACTGGAACTAATGTTTTATCATTGCATTAGTATTGCAGAAGATTTTTTTGTATCGTGTTGTCAAGGTGTTAAGGTTTGATCAAAAAAAATGAATTACATTAACCACCATTAACATTGATTTCACATCATAACTTGCATCTGGAGATTTTCGTGGGCTTTTTTTATATATGGAGCATAAAAATTGACTTTCAATATTTTTTTGTAAATTTGCAGTTTGTAATTAGCTTTTCGATAGAAAAAATATGCGCATTCTTATTCAACGGGTTACAGAAGCAACGGTAGAAATTGACAAAAAAATAAAGTCAGTCATTCAGACCGGTTTATTGGTACTTGTAGGGATAGAGGATGCTGACACAAAGGATGATTGCGACTGGTTGATTGGAAAAGTATTGAATATACGGATATTCGACGATGAAAAAGGAGTTATGAATCGTTCGGTGATAGATATTGATGGAGAAGTTTTGGTGGTGAGTCAATTTACATTGCACGCCCAAACAAAAAAAGGAAACCGACCATCGTATATCAAAGCTGCAAAACACGAAATTGCTATACCACTTTACAATTATTTTTGTGAACAAGCCAGTAAAAAACTTGGAAAAGAAGTAAAAAAAGGAACCTTTGCCGCTGATATGAAAGTTTCATTGGTCAATAATGGACCAGTTACGATATGGATGGACTCAAAAAACCCCTAATCCCCAACTGATAGCTATAGAAGTTGGAATTTAATATTTAATAAAAATACCCAAAACATGAAAGAATCAGACAATTCTAATAAATCAAAGGCACCTCTTGCTTCCAGTACGGGGGTTGGGAGGCTAGTACTTCATATTCCAAATATAATCACTTGCCTTAACCTGTTTTCTGGTTGTGTAGCCATATTTCTTGCTTTCAAAGGGAATGATCAAGGTGCTTTAATTGCTATTTCGCTATCAGTTGTTTTCGATTTTTTTGATGGTTTTGTAGCCCGAATGTTCAAAGCATACTCACCAATGGGCAAAGAACTTGATTCGTTGGCTGATGTTGTGAGTTTCGGAATGGCACCTGGTGCAATAGTTTTCTCACTTCTATCTGAAACCAATATCAATGAATGGCTTCCATATCTCGCTTTTCTAATTCCTGTTTTTTCTGGACTAAGGCTGGCAAAGTTCAATATTGATGACAGACAATCCGATTCATTTTTAGGACTTCCTGTACCGGCAAATGCCATTTTTTGGTCAGGTATCGTCTATTCTTTTTCGCCATTTTTAGTGAATAATATCTGGATATTACTTTTATTACTGGGATTATTCTGTTTTTTTTTAGTTTCAGAAATTCCAATGTTTGCCTTGAAATTCAAGAATTATAGTTTTAAAAATAATCAAATTCAATACCTATTTTTACTTGTAACTATCGTTTTATTAGCTGTATTTCAACTGAATGCATTTGCACCAATTATTGCTTGGTATATTTTGTTATCAATATTATTAAGTGTACTAAAAAAGAAATCTATATAAAAATTTACTCTGAGAAATTATAATTACAATTTACTTTTATAGCTAACAAAAACCATGCTATCAAATTCCCCTTTACGGGGTTAGAGGTTTTTCATTATGTCAATAAAAATATCCAATCTGACTAAAAAATACGGTAATCAAACCGTTCTAAATAACATCAATATCGAAATAATCGAAGGCGAAGTAGTCGGTTTTCTTGGACCCAATGGTGCAGGTAAAACAACAACTATGAAAATTATGGCTGGAGCATTGAATTATTCTGTGGGTTCGGTAAAAATTTGCGATGTTGAAGTAAGTCAGGACATATTGAAAACTAAAAGTTTTGTAGGATATTTACCTGAACAAAATCCCTTGTATTCAGATATGTATGTAAAGGAATATTTACTTTTTGTGGCGGAAACTTACTGTTTAGGTAAAGAAAAAATTCATAGAGTAAATGAATTGATTGACATAGTTGGCTTACGACCCGAATTTTATAAGAAAATTGGTCAACTATCTAAAGGTTTTCGGCAACGTGTAGGCCTGGCTCAAGCTCTGATTCCAAATCCGAAAGTGCTGATTCTGGACGAACCCACTACCGGACTCGATCCCAACCAATTGGAAGAAATCCGAAGTCTGATTCGGGAAATTGGAAAAGAAAAAACCGTATTGCTGAGTACGCACATTATGCAGGAAATTAAAGCAATATGCAACCGCGTTATAGTTATAAACAAAGGAGAAATTGTGGCCGATTATCCTGACATTTCTAAAATAAAGCTTTTCGATAAAAATAGTTTTCGTTTAGAAGTGGAATTTTTGAATAATGTTTCGGGCAAAGAATTTGAAAAGATAAATGGTATTTTAGATATGAAAATGCTGAATGAAAAACATTTTATCCTGATTACTTCTACCGATATTCGTGCAGATATCTTTGATTTTTCGGTAAAATCAAATAACAAAATTATTACAATCAACAAGATTGAAAGTAGTATGGAAGATGTATTTAGAAGTTTGACAAATTAGCAAAAATTTCAACTTTTCCGAAAATTGAATATCAGGAGAAGCTAGATAAAAACAGTAATGGAAGAAAATTTCGATATAAGAAACAATCAAAACGGCGAAAAAGAGTTCGAGAATGCATTGCGACCATTGACTTTTTCGGATTTTAGCGGACAAAATAAAATTGTCGAAAATCTGAAAATTTTTGTACAAGCTGCTCGCATGCGTACCGAATCGCTCGACCACGTCTTACTTCATGGACCTCCCGGGTTGGGGAAAACCACGCTATCAAATATAATTGCCAACGAGCTGAATGTAGGCTTTAAAATCACATCTGGTCCGGTGCTTGATAAACCAGGCGATTTGGCGGGCTTACTCACCAGCTTGGAAACAAATGATGTGCTTTTTATCGATGAAATTCATCGCTTGAGTCCTATTGTGGAAGAATATTTATATTCGGCAATGGAGGATTATCGCATTGATATTATGATTGATAAAGGACCAAGTGCACGCTCCATTCAACTAGAATTGAATCCATTTACACTTATTGGTGCTACTACTCGAAGCGGTTTGCTTACTTCACCATTGCGTGCTCGTTTTGGCATAAATTGTCACTTCGAATATTATGATATTGAGGTAATTACTACAATTATTAAACGTTCGGCTCGATTGCTTAATGTTGAAATTGGTCTCGAAGCGGCGGTTGAAATTGCCGGACGAAGTCGTGGAACACCACGTATTGCCAACGCATTACTGCGTCGTGTTCGTGATTTTGCTCAGGTTAAAGGTAATGGAAGTATTGACATTGAAATTGCCTGCTATGCGCTCGAATCTTTGAACATTGACAAATATGGATTAGACGAGATTGACAATAAAATTCTTATAACAATTATCGAAAAATTTGGTGGTGGTCCGGTTGGTTTAACAACGATTGCTACTGCGCTTGGCGAAGATGCAGGGACAATTGAAGAAGTATACGAACCATTTCTGATTAAAGAGGGATTTATGAAACGTACTCCGCGAGGTCGCGAAGTAACGGAACTTGCCTATAAACATTTGGGAAAAATTAAGTTGGGAGAAACTGGAACTTTGTTTTAGACCCCACCTAGCCTCCCCAAAGGGGAGGAGAAGTGCAGGAAATAAATGCAAGAAAAACTTGAAACAGTTTATTTTCGAGTGAAATATATAATGTGTTGATTTACATCTGCTATCATGCCAATTGATTGATTTCTACTTTGAAATATCATGATAATCCAAAGTGATGGTTCGAATTTTCATGAAAGAATTTGAAAAAAATTGTGGAATGGAGAAATAATCCCTTAATACTATATTATGACCGAACTTATAACAGTGCGTACTTTTAGTTTATCAACTGAATTTGAGATGGCAAAATCTTATCTTGAATCGTATGAAATTGAATGTTTTGGACAAGATGAACTTATCAACCGCGATTATGTAAACGCAAATGGTGGTATTAAACTTCAAGTACGAACGGAACAAGCCGAAGAAGCTGTAAAAATTCTTATGGAGGCTGGGTATTTGAAACCAGAAGATTTTGAACCTATAGCAGAAATGAAATGGGTAGAAAAAGTATTGAAATTTTTCAATCGGAAATTGACATAAACTCAAATAATAACAGATTAACTAATCAACCAATTTCCAATCAACCATTCCATGGCAGAACAAATGAAAAAATTGGCGAAGGACACCGCCATTTATGGAGTAAGCAGCATTTTAGGGAAATTCCTGAACTGGTTGCTAATGCCATTTTATACATTTTTCTTGGTGGGTGGTCCTGCCGATTATGGAATTGTAACCAATTTATATGCATGGACATCGCTTTTGCTTGTAATGTTGACTTATGGTATGGAAACAGGATTTTTCCGTTTTGCAAATAAAAACAAGGACGATGAGCGAAATGTGTATGGAAATACATTAATTTCAGTTGGTATCACATCAGTTATTTTCATAGTTATTTGTTTTCTTTTTGAGCATCCAATTTCCGGCTTTTTAGGTTATTCTACAAATCCCGAATTTATTACTATGATGGGGGTCACTGTTGCAATTGACGCATTTGCCTGTATTCCTTTTGCGTATTTACGTTACAAAAATCGACCGATCAAGTTTGCTGCATTGAAAATGCTTTACGTGGTTTTTAATATTATTCTAAACATTTTCTTCCTGGTTGTTTGTCCCTGGTTATTGAAAAATGCACCGGAAACAGTTAACTGGTTTTACAATCCCGCTTATGGTGTTGGCTATGTGGTAGTTTCAAATGTTATTGCCACCATTTTTCAAACCTTGTTTTTGATACCAAGTATTTTCGTAGGTAAATTCAACTTTGATTTCAAATTATTGAAACAAATTCTGAAGTATTCGTTTCCGTTGCTTATATTGGGAGTTGCCGGTATCATGAACCAAAATTTGGATAAAATTTTATTCCCTTTTTTAAGAACCGGTGAAATTGGTAAAACTGAACTCGGAATCTACGGTGCAACATCAAAAATAGCAATGGTAATGATGATGTTTACACAAGCTTTCAGGTATGCTTATGAACCGTTTATTTTTGCCCAACATAAGGATAAAAACAGTCTGGCAACTTATGCAGATGCCATGAAGTTTTTCATCATTTTCTCATTGTTGATTTTTCTGGGAATGGTACTTTATATCGATGTTTTTAAACATATCATTCAACGCGATTACTGGAAAGGTTTTGATATTGTGCCAATTGTATTATTTTCTTTTATTTTTCAGGGAATATTTTTCAATCTTTCGCTTTGGTATAAACTTACCGACAAAACCATTTATGGTGCATGGTTTTCCATCTTTGGAACAATTATAATCGTGCAAATGAACGTAATATTTGTACCAACTTACAGTTATATAGGTTGTGCCTGGGCAGCTTTCATTTGTTATTTTGCCGTTATGGTGGTATCATATTATTTTGGTCAAAAATTTATGCCAATTAAATACGACTTGAAAACCATTGGACTTTATACCGGTGTAACCATTTTACTTTACGTATTAAGCTTGTTTATAAAAACTCCTTACCCTATTGTAAACGTAACACTTAAATCAGTTCTAATGCTTGTATTTTTGGTTTTGTTGGTTAAACGTGATTTTCCATTACGCACCATTCCATTAATCAATAAACTTATTAAATAAGTCTGTAAATGATCAAACTGCATATTCTTACGCCGGTTAAAGATTCCTTGGAAACTACCTTGCAAACTATTGACAGCATTATGACCTCCGAATGCAATGTTGATTTCCATTACACCGTTTACAACGATTTTAGTACAAACGAAACTACCACTCAATTGCAATTATATTCCGAAAAACAAGGTTTCACCTTGGTCAATCTCAAAGATATTATTACACATCCTTCTCCCAATTATTTGTTCGTATTACAAACAGCACAGCAAAAAGCAATTACTGAAAATGCTCACCTTTTGATTATTGAGTCCGATGTGGTTGTTGAGAAAGATACAATTCAAAGAATGTACGATTCTGTTTCGACATTCAAAAAAGCAGGAATGATAGCAGCAGTGACAACCGACATAAATCGTAATATTAATTTCCCGTATTTATATGCTCGCAAGTTTGATTCGCGTGTTATTAACACCCGTAAACGACTCAGTTTCTGTTGCACTCTTTTATGTTTAGACTTTTTAATATCTTTCAATTTCAAGGAATTAAACCCCGAAAAAACATGGTATGATGTGTTTATATCACATAAATCAATAGAACTTGGTTTTCAAAATTATTTACTAACTTTGTTGCCTGTGTTGCATTTACCTCATAGTAGCCGACCATGGAAGCATTTGAAATATACGCATCCATTGAAATATTACTGGAATAAATTAACTAAAAAACGCGATAGAATTTAATGACTGTAGCCAAAGAAGATATTGTTAGCATTATTATTCCGGCATACAATGCTGAAATATACTTGGAAGAAACGGTCAATTCGGCTTTAGCATCATCTTATCCGTTTTTAGAAATCGTGATTGTGAACGATGGTTCAACTGATAATACACAACGAGTTATTGAGAAAATTATATTGCAACATCCCCAAGTAAAAGCCTTTCTACAAAAAAATCAGGGAGTATCCGTAGCACGTAATTTTGCCATTGCACAATCAACGGGAAAATACATTCTTCCATTGGATGCCGACGACCTAATTTCCTCTAATTATATTGAAAAAGCCGTTAAGATTTTAAGCCTAAATGAACGCGTAAAAGTGGTTTATGGCAAAGCGGAGTTTTTTGGCACCCGTACCGGTGATTGGAATTTACCAACATTCAGTATCCGTTTATTGGCACGAAAAAACATGATTTATGTAAGTGCCATTTTTCGTAAAACCGATTTCGATAAAACGGGTGGTTATTGTCCTTCAATGCCAAGTTTAGAAGATTGGGATTTGTGGATTTCGATCCTAAAAAATGGTGGCGAGGTGGTTTGTTTGACAGAAAAATGTTTCTTTTACCGCGTTCACGAGAAATCAAGTCGTGTAGCTACTCGTGGATTGAAAAAGAAAATGATTGATATTATTAACGAAAGGCACAAAATATTTATTTACAGAGAGCTAGGTGGCAAACTGCATTACAATCGTACCTGGTCCAGATTTTTTAATTTCTTTATTCATTTTTTTAAAAGAAATAACGGATGAAAGCCTCACTTATAATCTCCATTTACAACAATATAGCTTTTTTAAAAGCCATTTTAGATTCTCTCAGGTTTCAAACTGAAAAAGACTTTGAAATTATTATTTCTGAAGATGGTGAAAATGATATTGTTAAAGAATTTGTAAATCAATATCCGTTTTTGCAGCCATGGCAACACCTAAATCAAAAAGATGAAAGTTGGCGAAAAAATCATGCATTGAATAAGGCCATACGAGCCTCAAAAACAGAATGGTTGATCTTTATAGATGGCGATTGTATTTTACATCCTCACTTTATTGAAATGCATCTTCGATATGCCTCTGAAAAATCAATTCTGGCAGGAAAAAGGGTGAAATTGGATGAGATGATTTCATCTAATATATTGGACCAAAATGATATAATTCTTAATCTGCAAAAACAATTGCTTTCAAAGCTCATTTTTGGGAAAGGAGATATTAAATTCATCGAAGAAGGAATTTATATTTCTCCTGATAGTTGGCTTGGATTCATTCCGAGGAAGAGAATTAATAACAAATTGGTTGGCAGCAATATGTCATTTTCAAAGAAAGCAATTTATGCAATTAATGGATTTGATGAGGATTATATTTTACCTGCAGTGGGCGAAGACTTTGATCTAACCTGGCGTTTTGATTCTGCAGGATATAGACATGTTTCGTTGAGAAATCTAGCGGTTCAATATCACTTATATCACAAGGAAAACTGGGTGAATCAAGATGTAAATAAAGAAATTTGCCGCAAAAAACAAGAATTGAATAATTTCATTTGTAAGAATGGATTAGATAAATTTTAAATAAATACTAATTCCTAACTATGTCAAAACCGGTCAGTTTAATTATTTCATTTTATAATAAAATTGAATTACTAAAGCTTATTTTTGCTGCTTTAGAAATACAAACTTATCGTGATTTTGAAGTCATCATAGCGGATGATGGCTCAAAACCCGAAGTAGTTGAAGAAATAAACCGGTTAAAGTCAAATTACTTTTTTCCAATTAAGCATGTTTGGCACGCAGATAATGGCTGGCAAAAAAATATAATTCTCAATAAAGCCATAGTGTCTACCGAAGGTGAATATATTATTTTTATCGATGGCGATTGTATTCCTCACCGTAGGTTTATTCAAGAACATATTGAAAATCAGAATGAAAATCAAGTAATAGGCGGACGACGCGTGATGTTAACTGACAGAACATCTACATATCTGACTAAGGAAAATATTAAAAATGGACATTTGGGATTAATAATCCTTTTTCCGTTGCTTATTGAAACAGTTTTCCGTAGAAAGGAAACATTTATGGAAAATTTGATTCGGATTAGAAACCCGTTACTACGTAAGTTATTTTTAAAAGATAGACAGAGGTACTTGTTAGGCTGTAATTATTCTATCTGGAAAGCTGATTTGATGAAAGTAAATGGCTTTGACGAACGGTTTGTATATCCTGGAACTGGCGAAGATACTGATTTGGAGGCACGACTGGCAAGAATCGGTATAAAATCAATATCAAAAAAACATTTAGTGACCATATTTCATTTTAATCATGTACATTTCGACTGTAATTATGAACCAAATAAAATACTTTTTGAAGAAAATAATACTAATAACAGGAGTTATACTGACTATGGTATTAAAAAAAACATTATATGAATATCGGGCTTTATAGGTTGATTTATTATTTTGACAGTACAATTTATGTTTATCAATGCATTTAATAACAAATTGTTCCCAAATAGTATAAATTCAATATCTATTGATTAAGATGATATCAATTATTATTTGTTCTCGAATTTCTTTACTACAACAACAATTGGTGAAAAATATTAAAAAACAATAGGCGTTACTTTTGAAATAGTTAGCAATGACAATACAAGAAATCATTATTCTATCTCTTCTGGCTATAATTATGGTTTTAGTCAAAGTATTTATTAATAAGTCTGTTTTGTACATGACAATGTATTTTGTTTTATTTACAATATTGGGGGAGTAGAGTAAAAACATATTTTGAGTAACCAAAAATAGGACTAATGGTGTTGTAGGGAGTGTTATTGTAAATAGTATACTTGTATTATGCTCAAATTATGACACGCATTAACATAATTCAATCTGATAAAGATAATAGTAAAAAAAATGAAAAATAAAATACCGCATGACTATAAAAAAATAACTTGCTCTGTAGTATTGTTAATAGGTGTGTTACTTCGTTTGAAGTGGTAGGTGTTTGAAAACATTAAATTTGATGATAAATTGACCAGATTTTGTGGTTACGACCATGATGTTTCTATTCATACAATCGTAAAGTATATAAAATTTTGTTGTATATGATATTGATATTGATATTGAACATTTTTCATAAGTAATTACGAATAAATTATATTTTTAAAGTTTGATTATTGTTTTAAAAAATTGGAAAAAATTTACCCATATTTCAAAATAAATTACAAAAAATATAACTGTTGAAATTAGTTGTAATTCAATAAAAACATTTAAATAGTTTTTTTTAAAATATGATAAGATCTAGCTTTTCTACTTCAAAGATAATAATTGAAACACATTATAATGCCGATATGATTATATATGAAAAGTTTAAAAATAAAAAAATATTTATTATTCAACAAATAAGTTCAATAAGAAATTATTTAAATAACTATAATTAATATGCTTTCCATTATTGTTTGTTCTCGAAACTCAAAACTCCCAAAGTTATTTATTGAAAGTTTAGAAAAAACTATTGGTGTTGATTTTGAAATTATTTGTATTGATAATTCTGAAAATAAATATTCAATTTTCTCAGCATACAATAAAGGTTTTTTACTAAGCAAATATCCATATTTGTGTTTTGTACACGAAGATGTACTTTTTCACACCCAAAACTGGGGGGAAGTTATAATTAAACATTTACAAGTACCCAAAACTGGTATTATTGGTTTGGCAGGTGGTGATTTAGTTCCGAGAGTTCCTTCAATGTGGTGGGCTTTGAACCCTACTGAAAAAATTATTCAAACTGATATAAATGGGAAAAAACAATCAATAAAAAATTGTTATCCAAAAGATTACAATAAACCAACTCGTTCTGTAGTTTTACTTGACGGAGTGTTTTTGTGTATGAAGAGAGAATTGTTTGATAAAATAAAATTTGACGAAACATTAGAAGGTTTTCATTGTTATGACTACGACATTGCAATTCAATCCATCCATGCTGGATATTACAATTATGTAGTATTTGATATTGATATTGAGCATTTTTCAATTGGAAATATGAATGGAATATATTATAGGAATTTAATTAAGGTTTTTAAAAAATGGGAAAATCAACTTCCTTTGTTTGAGCATAAAATTTCAACAGAAGAAAAAAAACAACTTCTTCAGCCTATTGAGGAAAAAAATCTTTTATTGCTTATTAAAAGATTATGCAGAGTTGGTTTCAATTCAACAGAGATTTATGATTTGGTGGAATATTATGCTCATCTAATAAAAAGTAACAAAACCATTAAAAGACTAAAATACTTAAAATTAGAAGTTTTTTTCACCAGAATTTCATCTTATATACGGAATAAAAATAATTATTAAAACTGCTATATAACTCCAAAATACAGAGGGTTTTAACTTTAAATCTTTTTCAGAAGAATCAATTATTTTCGCCCAAAATCAGCCGGTATTTCTCCCCAAACAGAGGTTTCCCATTTGAAAATCTGGGTACTAAATTCGTTTTGTTGCAGCCATATTTCTGCTCGTTCTAATAGTTCAAAAAGAACCGTTGTTGCTTCATTTTTTTTCAATCGTGTTCTGCTTTTTTTTTCCTTAACCCATGCTACTGCTGTTTCACTATCCGTGTAAATTGGAAGTCGACTTTTCTTTTGCTTTAAAAATGCCAGTCCATGAACCAAAGCCAAAAATTCACCAATATTGTTTGTGCCATAATTAAATGGTCCTTGCCTGAAAACTTCTTCGCCAGATCCGGAATAAACTCCACGATATTCCATCAGCCCAGGATTACCACTACAAGCAGCATCTACCGATAAACTTTCCATTAACGGCAAGCAATACTTTTCAATATCAACTACTGATGGTTGTTTGGCTTTTGCATTTTTTCCTACAAAATCCCAATATGGTGATAACATGGCTGTTCGAGCTTCAGCTTCGGTGGCAAACCCCATAAATTTAGCCTCGGCATATCCATGCACCTGCCGTTTGCACTCGCTCCATGTACGATAAATTCCCGGTTCTTTACCATCCCAAACAACAAAAAATTTCTTTTTACTCATAAATCCTCTTAAATGACTTAATAATAACTTACTGAAAAATACCGTTTTTAATTTTGTACCTGTCGGGTATTTTTCCAGCGATTATGTGTCCAAAGCCAATACTCAGGGGAAAGATTGATTTTTTCTTCAAGTAATCGAAAATATTTTTCAGTAATCTCATATTCAGCTGTTAACTTTGGTTCAAGAGAGATGGGGATATTTTCTAATTTATAATAACCTCTTTTTACTCTATTAATATGCATTAAAAAAACAGGATAATTAAATTTCTTTGCCAACTGCTCGGTACCTATAATTACCGCAGTATCTTGATTTAAAAAAGTCATCCAATGTTGAATATTTTTTGACCATGGCGACTGATCGGAAATTAATCCAAACATTGCTAACCTGCCTTCTTTTTTTAATTGTAACATTGTTAGCGCTAAATTTTGTGTTTCTACATTTTTACTTGTGAATTTAATTCTAATTTCTTGCATAAAAATATCAAACTTCTTATTATTCACTTTTTTATAAACATTATAAAGCGGACTCTCAGTTGGTAAAAGTAATGAAAGCGCCGCTCCCCACTCCCAATTACCATAATGTGCAGACATCAACAATGGACTTCTTCCTTTTTCATATTGTTCTAACAAAACATCAATATTCCCAAAATCCATGCGTTTAAGTATTTCGGATTTACTACAATGAATTTCGTAAATTGTTTCGATAAATACATCACAAAAAAAACGATAAAAACGAAGTTCAATTTTACGGAGTTCGTTTTTAGTTTTGTTTGGAAATGATCTTTGGAGATTTTGACGAACAATTTTTTTTCGGTAACGAATTATAAATGCAACAATTACAAAAGCAAAATCTGAAAAAATATACAGAACTCGTAATGGTAGCCAAGTTATAAGCCAAATAAATACATAAAATATATTGAACATAATATTATATTAAACTATTGAAAATAAACTGTATTATGAGTAACAAAGAAAAAAAATTAAAATTGAATAATGATTTGTATTTCAAACTCTAAACCGAAAAGGTAAATAAATAATTCATGCCAAAATTCCAAAGTGTAACAATGATAATTGCAATTAATTTAGAAGAATAAAAATTTAATTTGATTCTATCAGAAAGCAAATAGATTATTAAATTATTGATTAACAGCCCAATGATTGAAATTCCGAAAAAGGAAAGGTATTCGGTAGCAATCTGATTATTGTGACTTTTGAATGTCCAAAAACGATTCAGAAAATAATTGGAACTTGCAGCTAAAACAAAGCCCGTAGAATTTGCAACATATTTATTAATTTTAAATTTTTCTTTCAATAGCCAAGTGATACCAAAGTCGAGTATCATTCCTGAAGAACCAACAAGGCTATACTTCATCAGTTTAAATATTACGAATTTATCAATCATTTGTTTGCAATTTAATTTTAACTAAGTTTGAATTCAAGGTCTGACCAAAAAATGTATTCAATGTAAATCCAAACTGATAAACATCTGGTGGTAACACAGGTACATAGGTTTTAATTCTTCTTTTTAAAGTTTCATTCGGTTTTAAATTAGTAATTGATTCGGAGAGTTTTACGTTCTGTAAATTAAGATTTTTTCCATGAATAAACACTGCATTTAGAGCAACTGGGAATTGAGGATGATTGAAGTTGACAGGATATTTAGTTGGATTAGAAATGCTAACAAATAAAGTTATGGAGTCGCCAATTTGCAATGTTTTTTTTAGTATTTCAAATTTGATAATTAGTCTATTCGTAGTTTGAATATTATCGCAAACAAAACCCTCGAATTGAATATCTTTATCGCTGTATATCTTTGATTTACCATCAAGATGAAGACAAACAAATACGGGTTTGTCGTGGTAATTCTGTTCAAATTGCCACAAGTCAAATTGAGTTTGGCGACTATTTAGCGAGCTTACTACATGAGCTTCTTTGTGCGTAAAGAAGGTATATAATGAAGGGTCTTGAAACGACCAGTTGAAGATGACAGGTTTATCGCCGGCAATTCTTTCGATGGCTTTGTATTTAGCCATTTTACCACTAAAACCTAGTCGTTCGGGCAAAAGTGGAGTAATCAGTAATATTCTGATTGCCAATATTAACAATAATGAAGGAGCGATAAATTTTAATATATAATTATTCAGTTTAATATTTTCTAAGCTCCTGTTTACCAATATTAAAATCATTGGAATTGAACAAGCAACTGTCCACTGTGGCTCAACATGACCACGTAATGCAGTCAACCAAAAAAAAATGATAAAACCAATAATTAAAAAATACTCGGCTCGCTCAAAAAGACTTTTGGCTTTGTATTTATACAGAACATAAATGACTAAAGCTAACGTTAAAGGATTAAATACAACTAATTGATTGGGAAGATATTCCATCAAATAATCCCATTTGAATCCGCTCGACCTATCTACCAGATGAAATTTAAAACTTGGAAAATCATTATTAAATTGCCAGAAAAAATGAGGCAATAGTAAAATAATTGCAACAATTCCAGCTAACCAGAATTTATAGTTGGTGAGTAAACGTAAATTTGAAAGTACAACAAATCCAATAACAAGCACTGCCTGATATTTGCTGTACACCAAACCTGCCATTGAGACTGTAAGTAAAATTGAAGCTGAAAAGCTATTCTCTTTTAAAAAAGACTGGTAAGCATATAAGAAAAAAGCTGTAAAGAAAAGTAAAGGTACATCGGGAGTAGTAATAAAACCATAAGCTGAAAACATAACCAAAGAAGCAGCAATAATAAAAAAATTGATAGTTTTAGTTTTTGAAAATTGCTTCGAATCGAGTAGTTTCCATGTAAAAAGCAAAGTACCAATTTGTAAAAGTACAGTCATAAAACGAATTCCCAAATTGCCTGAAAAAAGGATAGCACTTAAGTGAGTTAACAAAGCTATCATAGGGGGATGGTCGAAATAACCCCAACTGAGATATTTGCCATAAAGTCCGTAATATGCTTCATCGCTTGTAATTTCTGTAAAAATGGCTTGCAGTAAATTTAACAGAAACCATAAGGTTAGAAACAAAATAAAAATGTTACGTTGATTCCATTTTTTCATAACTGAAAATTTGATTTTGTCTACAGTGTTTTAATTTAAAACCTATGATAAGTATCTCTTTGTATGCTGATTAATTTTTTTTTATACCATTTAATCAGCACAATAAATATAAAAAAAAATAGAAAGTATATAATGAAAATTTAAAATTTAAAGTTTTATATGTCGGTAAAAAAATGTAATTTTGCACCGTTTATAAAATAAGGTTTTGTAGTTCAAGGGATAGAACAAGTGTTTCCTAAACACTAGATCCGGGTTCGATTCCCGGCGAGACTACTGATTATCAATAAAATAAAAACCATTTCTACTTTCTCTGTATTTTAAATTTATTTAGTTCAAACAATCTGTCCGTCACGCATTTCTATCACTCTGTCCGAAAGTGCCGCTAATTCTTTATCGTGCGTTACAATTACGATTGTCAATCCAAATTTATCTCGTAAATCGAAAAGTAATTTATGCAATTCCTCTTTTTTTTTTGTATCCAAACTACCCGAAGGCTCATCTGCCAGTATCAACTCCGGATCGTTAATCAAAGCTCTGGCAACCGCTACCCTTTGTTTTTCACCACCCGACAGTTCATTGGGTTTATGCTCCAGTCGGTCTGATAATTGTAAATAAGTCAATATTTCTTCTGCTTTTTGAGCCGTTTTTTTATTGTCTTTACGGGCAATCAAGGCTGGTATCATCACATTTTCTAAAGCTGTAAATTCAGGTAATAACTGATGAAACTGAAAAATGAAACCAATATGTTTATTCCTGAAAGTTGCCAGCTCTTTCTCTCCTAACTTACTAAAATCAATTCCATTTACTAAAACTTCACCAGCATTGGGCTTGTCCAATGTACCTAAAATTTGCAGTAATGTGGTTTTCCCTGCTCCGCTTGGTCCGACAATGGCTACAATTTCTCCTTTTTGAATCAATAAATCTACGCCTTTCAACACTTCTAATTCACCAAAACTCTTATGTATGTTTTTTGCTATTACCATAATATTAGGATTAACACTTAGTACTTTGAAATTACGAATAAATTATATTGAATGTGGAAATAGGAGGCCATTTTTAGTATTCATAACGTATAGTCGAAATTTAGTGCAAAGTTATGTCATTAATGTAATAAACCGACATTTTTGCATAAAAATAATGTACCTTTGTCGTGTTTTAGAAAAAAATACCTTTATTTTTCGAAAGAATATGGTCATAGATACCGAGTTAGGAATAATAGTGTTCATCCGAAGCGAGCGAGCTAAGCGTATTCATGTTCGTATTTTAAGTACAGGACTGCGTGTTAGTTTGCCAAGTAAAGCTACACAGGAAGATGCCTTAAAATTCATTCAATCCGTTCGCAGTAGATTGTTAAAAAAAAAATCGAAATTAGAAACCGGATTACAAAACAGTAATATCCTGATAAACGAAAACACTCGTTTACAAACGCTTACTTTCAGTGTGGAAGCTAAATCTTCTGAACGAAAAAATATTCATTTTTCATTAAAAAACAACTTGTTATGCATCGAATTTCCATCTGATGCAAATATCACTGACACTCAAACCCAACAACACTTCTGGAACGGCATTAGTTACTTTTTGCGAAAAGAAGCCAAACGACTGTTGCCCGATAGAACGAAACAATTAGCTGACAAATTTGGTTTTAGATTTACTGACGTTAAAATCCAATCAAGTAAAACACGCTGGGGCAGTTGCTCCAGATCACAAAGTATTAATTTGTCACTTTACTTACTGCTATTACCTTCACATTTAATTGATTATGTAATTTTACACGAACTTTGTCATACCAAAGAAATGAATCATGGGGTAAATTTTTGGATATGGATGGATAGGGTTACAAATAACAATAGCAAAAATTATAGAACGGAGTTGAGAAAATTTCATATACCTCAATAAAAAAGCCCCCTAACCCCCGAAGGGGGAATAAGACAAAGTTATTTTATTTTCCTTTACGCCAAACACGAAACATGAAACGTGAAACACATTAAATCATGAAATGGAAACAATTACTTTCTACCAAGCGCTTCGGAATGGAAGCATACTACGAAAAAAGAGATGATGATCGCACAGAATTTCAGCGTGATTATGACAGGTTGATTTTTTCTGCTCCATTTCGTCGTTTACAGAATAAAACGCAAGTATTTCCTCTACCGGGAAGTGTGTTTGTTCACAATCGACTGACTCATAGTCTCGAAGTAGCATGTGTTGGTCGTTCGTTGGGAATGAATGTAGCACATCAGTTAAAAGAAATGAAGAGAACTGACACCCCATTTTTAGACGAAATTGGCTCAATTGTTTCCGCTGCATGTCTGGCGCACGACCTTGGAAATCCTCCATTTGGACATTCAGGCGAAAAAGCCATTGCCACTTTTTTTTCGGAAGGAAATGGACAACATTTGCAATCCAAAATGACTGATGAGGAATGGAAAGATTTTACCTGTTTTGAAGGAAATGCCAACACTTTACGCTTGCTTACACATCAATTTATTGGTCGTCGACCCGGTGGTTTTGTACTCACCTACAGCACATTGGCTTCCATTGTAAAATATCCATATTCGTCAACTTATTCCGACGAAAAGAAACAAAAATTTGGATTTTTCGATTCAGAAAAAGTAGATTTTGAGAAAATTACCAAAGAATTAGGCATTCCGCGATTAGCATCAAATCCCAATCGTTTTGCCCGTTATCCATTGGTATATTTGGTAGAGGCTGCCGATGACATTTGCTATCAAATTATGGACATTGAAGATGCTCATAAACTGAAAATTCTGACTACTAACGAAACAATTTCCTTGTTTTTGGGTTATTTTGATGACCACAGAAAGGCACGTATTCTTGAAACTTTGAAAATGGTAAAAGATGAGAATGAGCAAATTGCGTATTTGCGCTCATCAGTAATTGGAAAATTAGTTGATCAATGTTCAACTGTTTTTGTAGAAAACGAAACGGAAATTTTGAATGGAAATTTCAATTCGTCACTCATCAAACATCTACCAGAACAATTGTCAAATGCTTATAAAGTTTGTTCAAAAATAGCGTTTGATAAAATCTATCGTTCATCCGAAGTTCTTGATGTAGAATTAGCCGGTTATAAAATAATTCTGACTTTGCTCGACAATTTGGTTACTGCGGTTTTGAATCCAGAGAAAGCATATTCACAGCAATTATTGATGCGTATTCCTGAACAATTTGAAACAGGAAGCGAAAGTACTTACGGAAAAATAATGGCAGTACTAGATTATATTTCGGGAATGACAGATATTTATGCCCTGGATTTGTATCGTAAAATTACAGGAATGAGTATACCGACACTATAAAGCCCCCCCCCCCACGCCCACCCCGAAAAAAAGGGGCTTTAAAACTTAGTTTGCTCATTATTCGGACATTTAAAAACTTAGATATTTAATCATCGCACTCTTACATCCCCTTTCGGGAGCTTGGGTGCTAAATTCTTATTAAAATGGCATACTATCCTTTCAAACCAAAAACACTCGGATTAATTCAACTTTCCGACATAGATTTACGCGAAATTGTACCATTTATCGATTGGGTATTTTTCTTTATGGCTTGGCGTATGTCCGGCAAATACGAAGGCATCGAAACAGTTCATGATTGTGAATCGTGCAAAATGAGTTGGTTGCAAAACTTCCAATTAACCGACCGACCCAAAGCAGAAGAAGCATTGAAGCTTTACAAAGATGCCCAAGAAATGCTACGCGAAATGCTCGATAAAAAATTGGTTAGTGTAAATGCAAGTTTTGGTATTTTTGATGCTTGCGCCAACGATGATGATGATATTATTATTCAGCACGATAATACAAAAACTGTCTTGCCAATGCTTCGTCAGCAACATGCTGCCACAGATGGATTTTGCTATTCACTGGCAGATTTTATTGCCCCCGAAAATGATTATTTGGGAGTTTTTGCTACTACTATTCAAGGAGTAGAAGCTTATGCCCAAATATTTGAGAATGACGATGATGTGTATCGTTCCATTTTAGCTAAAACGCTGTCGGACAGACTTGCCGAGGCTACTGCCGAATGGTTGCACTATAAAGTACGAAATGAATATTGGGGTTATGCTACTGACGAAAATCTGACAACTAAAGAAATGCTTAAAACTCAGTACAGCGGCATTCGTCCTGCAGTGGGTTACCCTTCTCTACCCGACCAATCAATTATATTTGAACTCGACAATATTTTGAATTTCAACAACATAGGCATTCAACTTACAGAAAATGGAGCTATGTTTCCCAATGCATCTGTGTGCGGATTGTATTTTGCTCATCCACAATCAAAGTATTTTATGATTGGTAAAATTGATGAAAATCAGTTTACTGATTATGCCAGACGTTGTGGAAAATCGCCTGAAGTTTTACGTAAATGGATGGCGGCAAATTTGTAAAAATGTTTGAAGAGTTTAATAAGTTTGATGTTTGAAAGGTTGTATACTATAAAGTCTATCTTGAATTTTGGATAAAGCGTAACATTCAAACTCTTCAAACTATCAAACCTTTAAAACAAAATATTTTGTACCTTTGTATTCTAAATTATCAATAAAAAATGCGCATCGATATTATTTCTGCCGTACCGGAATTGATGAAAAGTCCGCTTAATTATTCCATCATCAAACGTGCTCGGGACAAAGGTTTGGTAGAAATTCAAGTTCATAATTTGCGTGAATATACAAACAATAAAAATCGCCGTGTGGACGATTATGCATTTGGTTTTAGTGCCGGCATGGTGATGCAGATTGAACCTATCGACCGCATTATTTCTTTGCTCAAAATCGAACGATCTTATGATGAAGTGATTTACACTTCGCCGGATGGTGAAAAATTTGACCAGAAAATGGCAAATCGTCTTTCTATGTCAGGTAATCTCATTATTCTTTGCGGGCATTACAAAGGAATTGACCATCGTATCCGTGAACACCTGATTACCAAAGAAATATCAGTTGGTGATTTTGTTCTGACTGGTGGTGAACTTCCTGCAGCTATTATGACGGATGCTATTGTTCGATTAATTCCCGGAGCAATTGGAGACGAAATGTCTGCATTATCTGATTCCTTCCAGGATAATTTATTGGCACCGCCGGTTTACACTCGTCCGGCTGAATATAAAGGTTGGAAAGTACCTGAAGTTTTGCTTTCTGGCCATCAAGCCAATGTGGAAGAATGGATGCATCAACAATCGGTAGAGCGGACAAAGTTATTAAGACCAGATTTGTTGAATGAAGAATGAAGAATGAAAACATTTTTGCTTTAAATTTGGAGAGATATGGGCAATATTAAATTATTTGAAAGTAATCAAATTCGTTCAGTTTGGAATGAAACGGAAGAAAAATGGTATTTTTCGATTCAAGATGTGATAGAACTTTTGACGGATACATCTAACGTTAAAGATTATATCAAAAAAATGAAAAAACGTGATTTTGAACTAAATTCCAACTGGGGGACAATTTGTCCCCTAGTTGAAATGTTTGCGGCCGATGGACGAAAGCGTAAAGTGCAAGCTGCCAGTGCTCAAAATCTATTTCGTATCATCCAGTCTATTCCTTCTCCCAAAGCTGAACCATTTAAACTTTGGTTGGCAAAAGTGGGTGCTGAAAGACTCGAAGAAATTGAAAATCCTGAACTGGCAACTCAACGAACCAGAGAACTATACAAATTGAAAGGTTATCACGATGATTGGATTGAGAAACGAATGCGGAGTATTGCCATTCGCGAAGAATTGACAAAAGAATGGAAAAACCGTGGCGTAAAAGAGCAAATAGAATATGCTATTTTGACTGCTGAAATTTCAAAAGCTACTTTTGGCTTTACACCTAAGGAATACAAAGAAATTAAGGGTTTAAAAAGTCAAAATTTGCGTGATCACATGACCGATTTGGAACTTATTTTCTCGATGCTTGGCGAAGCATCCACCAAAGAAATTGCTGTAAATACTGACACACATGGTTTTGAGCAAAATAAAAAAGCAGCCAAAGCAGGTGGTAAAATTGCCGGTGATGCGCGCAAACAATTGGAACTGAAATCGGGGAAAAAAGTGGTTACCAGTGATAATTATTTGCCCGAAAATAAGAAGAAAAATGAACTTGACTTATGAATTTGCCATTTATCTACTAATCATTAATTTTGCAAGCGGAATTTTATTTGCATACGATAAACTGGCAGCCTGGAAAAACCGTAGAAGAATACCAGAGTTCACTTTGCATTTATTTGAATTAATGGGCGGTATTTTCGCTAACATTTTATTAATGTATACTTTGCGACACAAGAACAGGAAGTTAAGTTATTGGATTTGGACATGGTTGATGATGATTGGTTGGATAATGATAATATACCTGATATTTATAAATTTTGAGATATGATAAAAATTAAAGTAGGCATAATAGGCGGTGCCGGTTACACAGCAGGAGAATTGCTTCGGATATTGATACACCATCCGGCAGTGGAAATCATGTTTGTAAACAGCAGTAGCAATGCCGGAAACTTGATTACAGATATTCACAGTGGATTAATTGGTGAAACTAATTTGGAATTTACTTCCGAATTGCCGTTGAATGGGGTGGATGCACTTTTTCTTTGCTCGGCACATGGTGACAGCAAGAAATTTATGGAAAGTTATGAAGTTTCGGTCTCTGTAAAAATTATTGATCTTTCTACCGATTATCGTGCAAAAAGTCCAAACCATGATTTTGTGTACGGATTGCCTGAAATAAATCGGGAGGAAATCAAATTAGCCACTCGAATTGCCAATCCAGGCTGTTTTGCCACAGCTATTCAGGTGGCATTGTTCCCTTTGGCTGCGGCAGGTTTATTGACTGATGAAATTCATGTAAACGCAATTACCGGCTCAACAGGTGCGGGTGTAAAACCTTCGGAAACTTCGCACTTCAGCTGGCGCAATAATAATATTTCAATTTACAAACCTTTTGGTCATCAACATTTAGAGGAAATTGGACAATCACTTCGACAGTTGCAACATGGTTTTTTTAAAACCGTCAATTTTATTCCTGTTCGGGGCAATTTTCCTCGTGGAATTTACGTAACAGCTTACACAGAAAACACTTTAAGCCTATCTGATGCCATTCATTTGTACAAAGAATTTTACAAAGATGCTGCATTTACCTTTGTTACAGATAAAAATCCGGATTTAAAGCAGGTGGTGAATACCAACAAAGCCATTGTGTACCTTGAAAAACATGGCAACAAATTGTTGATTGTTTCTATGATTGACAATTTATTGAAAGGTGCATCTGGTCAAGCTGTTCAAAACATGAATTTAATGTTTGGGTTGGACGAAAAAATGGGATTGGGTTTAAAATCGATTGGGTTTTAGAAGCCTCCTACTCCTCCGAATGGGGACTTTAAAACACAGTTTATAATATTTACTAAGTCAAATTTGTTGTGTTTTTAGATTTGAATCGTGTTTTTTGATTTAAAAACCATCAAAAAAGTCAGAATATAGTTAAATCATGTTATATAACATAGTTTTGTAACATATTTATTGGAAAAAGCTTGGAGCGTATTGATAAAAGCTGTACTTTTGCATCGTGATTTTTTCATAGTATTAGATTTAAGGTTAACAAAGATTGGTAGTCAAGCGTGACTACCTTTCGCGTATTTAATAACCTGAGTTCGGGATAAGAATTTTAAAATTCAATTGATAATTGAGGTGA
>JACDZH010000032.1 GCA_013426815.1 Paludibacter sp. | reverse complement strand
GACTTTCTAATTTTAAAATAATGTATCAATGATTTTATAACTTATATAATGTCTACTGTGTAACAACTGTTCAAGTTCAGGATGGATTAAATATTTGTACCAATATATATTGAACCTCTTTTTATGTTGTAAAACATATACTTTTGTGTCCACAAAAAAAGTCTTTTTGCCTTATAAAAAAAAGCCTTTTTTAATTTATAAATAATTTAGACTATGCAAAAGTATAAACGATTCTTCACTTTGTTTTCGGTCGTAATAATGATTACTATTCTATCAGCTCAACCACCTGGAGTACCATCATCAGACCCACATTTTAAAATGGGATATCTCAATGTATTACTAATAGGTGCCGACAATACAGGTTCAAGGGACTGTACCAACGAAATCAGAACTGCAATTAACTTTGCACAGGAGTATAAATTGGCTTGCTATTTTCCATCGGGAACTTACTTGGTAAGTGACTCTATCAGTGGTGTTTTACGAGTTACTTGGAATGGAACAAAATGGATTAGCGACCGCCGAATGCCGGTATATTTAATAGGAGCTACCAATCCTCGACCTGTTATAAAACTATCTGATAATGCAACAGGCTATGATAATTCATCAACACCAAAACCAATATTCTGGCTTTGGGCTCAAAACCGAGATGGAGCAAATGCAGGAAGTACGAATCCACTTACAGAACAATCCAATATCTCCATGAATATGGTTATTCGGAATTTTATTTTCGATTTAAATGAAAAGCCGGGTGCGGTTGCTGTACGTTTTGCAAGTGCTCAGGGTTCAACTATCGAAGATGTGAAAGTATTAGCTAATAAAGCTTTTGCAGGATTTTATAATTGTTTAGGACAAGGAGGAGGACAGTATAATATCGAAGTAGATGGCGGAAAATATGCCTGGTATGTGGATAATAGTGCCGAAGCAAAATTTCCTATTTTTGCAGGTATTACTTGCCGAAATCAGGAGAATGCCATCTTCTATCTTGGTCTTTCAAATTATCCGATGGTTATTACAGGATTTCATTTTGTGAAACAAAATGGTGTATTGTTTACCGGCTGGCCTTTAAATGGTGGTATTTCACTTATTGATGGTATAATAGATTACACCGGTTCACAAACAATATCGTATGCATTTGGCACCCCAACCAATAAAGCAAATTTATATATGCGTAATGTGTACGTGAATAATTGTCAGAATATTATACAAAACAACAATTTGTCTGCAATTGAACCTACAAATTACAATCTGATTAAAGATTTTAGTTATACCGGTCTTAATGGTGCTAAGCTGATTGATGGTGAAAGTACTTTAGGAGTGTCAACATCACTTGAAAAGGAAACTGCTACACCGCCTGACCCATTGTGTTTTACAACAAAACACACTTGGAATCCTCTTACTTTTATTTCTGTGGAAATGGAAGGTCAATCGGATTATATCAATGTGATGGACGTAGATAAAATGAAAGATTGTCCAACAGGAACTGCTAAAGGAAATGGTTCAACTGTTGATAGTGAATCGCTACAATGGGCTATTGACCGTTATGATAAAGTATTTATGCCAAAAGGCACGTATATGATTAATAAACCTTTACAATTACGTAAGAACACACAATTAATGGGTGCTGGTAAGACCTATACTGTAATTCAACCAACTAATACATGGACAACAGGTGCCGAAAAAACAATGATTATAACAGTTGATGATAAAGATGCAACAACAACACTTTCATTTATTTTACTTGAAACAAATTTGGCATACAACAAAGATTTAACACGGGTAACATGGAAAGCAGGAAAAAATTCAATTTATAGAGATATGATGATTGGAGGTACAGGTGTAACATCAGCTAGTAGTATTGAACACTTTATGCTTAATATTAAAGGGACTACTGCAGGTGGAAAATTCTTTGCATTCGCTTCCGAAAACAATACGCTGGAAGAATTAACACATCATGCAAATTACAGACATGTATTAGTTGATGGAACTTCTGAACCAATTTATTTTTATGGATTAAATGTGGAACGCATTTATAGTGGGGTACAAGCTGAAATTCGGAATTCATCAAATGTAGAAATTTTTTATCTTAAATCAGAAGCAACTACGGGTCAATCAAGTACTCCATTATTCATCAATAATTCAAACAATATTGCATTGTATGGTTTGACAGGTAAAATTGATATGGTTTCAGGTTATGAGTGGGTTAGGATTAAGGACAGTGATAATATATTAGCTACTTGTATGAAAGATTTTAATGGTGCCAGCGGAAAAGCTTGGAATGCTGTTGAAGAACTATACAATGGACAAACATTTACCATTCATTCTCAATATCATGTAAGTAAATTTGCGAGAAATAAGTTTACGCCTACCAGTCTTTTTATTCCTTTTCAAACATACTGGAAGATATTTCCAATAAATTCTAATTTGAAGATTGTTGGTGAAGTAGTTGGTAATGGAGTATTAAAAATGTACTGTGCAAATGGAAAAGAGTTACAAACAATAAAGTTGAAAAATAATAACGAACAGACAATTGAAACTTCTGGTTTGCGGAATGGATTATATTTGTTAGCAATTAATGATGATGTTAATAATCAGACTTTTAAAGTAATCATTAATAAATAATTTAAATTGAAATTCACCTTTAAAACCTTAATTGTAATACTAGTAGGTTTAGTATTTACAAATGTTATAGCAACTGAAAATACTAAAATTAGTAGTTTTTCGACAAACGGAGCTCCGGTTTATCATATTAAAACCGGTATGTTGCAACCTAATAAAAGGGCTGTAGTTACAGCATCCATCAATGGTGTAGTTTAATGCTTTACACCCAACGGAAAGCCAATTTGGAAGGCAGAGACCAATGGCGGATTTCCTTTTGATATGTGTGTAGCCGACATTGACAAGGATGGATTGGATGAAGTTTTTGTTGCTTCCGGTAATGGAACCTTGTATGCCTTCGACAATAATGGAAAAGTACTCTGGAAATTTGTAAGAGTGGCTCCTTTATTTCAGGTAAGTGTTGCCGGAAATGATAAAGGTGAGGCTTTGGTCATTACTGGAGGTGTTGAACAGGTACTTTATGCATTATCGCCCAAAGGAGAAATTGTGAATGAAATTAAAACAGATGCCTGTATTCGCCATATACGAACTGGTAGAATTTTCGGCACAAATAAAGATGAAATTGCCTTGGTTACTGCTTCGAGTGGTTTATTTGCAAATTTATCCCTAACATTGATTGATACTGAAAAGTTTGAGATTAAATGGATAAAAGAAAAATTGGGTCAGTATGTTAATAATTCAGGGCAACGTTTTTTTAGTCTGTTAATCAAGGATATAAATAATGATAATCGTCAAGAAATTCTTTTGAGTGGTGCTTGGGGTGAAAACGGGTCGGTTTACGCCTTCGACTCTAAAGGAAAGCATTTATTCATAAAATTGGATAAGCAAATTCCTAACATTGCCTATCGGATGAACTTGTTGCGTTCAGTCAATCTACCCGATGATGATTTCTATATCGGACATTTTGGTCATGTATTGATTGTATACAACCTCGATGGTACTTGTCGTGAAGTGCTTACCGGAAAATATTCGTATGCCGATAGTTATTTTGACCCATCGCTTAAAACTTTGTTTATGGGTAGCTCAGTTTCAGGAGGAGATGAGATTATGGCTTTTCGTTTGGATCAGAAAGGATGGCAGGAGAAATTCAGAAATGTTCAATCGATAGGTCAACTTGCTGAAATAGAATCAAATATTAGAAATCTGAACCAACAGATCATTGAATTTAAACCACCTGTTTATCAGACAAAAAGTAATAAAGCAATTATCATTTCACCAGCTCCCGATGGAAAGGTATTCAAAAATATTTCATTCAACACTGCAATTACTTTAAGTCAAAAAATTGAAGAACGCAATGAATTGTGGTGCAAGGTTCGGGACCCACGACGACTTTACAATTATACAGCGGATGAGATTGTAAAAATTATTGCTGATAAAGAAGCTGAAGGAAAGGATTTTGTAATCTGGGCAGGTCATGGTTTCGAAATGCATTTCCCGCTTTCAACTTTCGAACGTGCGATTAAAGCTGCTCCAATGCATCTAAAAGGTTTTATTTTTGCTGAAATGACAAGTGTGGATAATCACATGCAGGAAATTGTCAGAAAAATGATACTTCCATTGGCCGAAATGTGCAAACAGAGTGGCAAAGTAATTGTGCTACGTAATAAAAATATTTTCTGGAACGGTGCTTGTTATGTACCATTCTGGAAAGAAGTATTATTTAACGAGCGTTACAGCGATGTGTTTATTCCAGGTTTAGAGGAAACAAATTCACGAACTCAGGAATTAAGTTTAGCAGGTCGAATCGGCTTATGGCAATTGGGCTATTTTAAACATTGGTTGGGTAGAACTACAACCGACAATTCAAATTTCGACCGGATGTTTGAATGGGGTGGACAACAGGTTATTAACCATCATTTGCGAAATTTAATTTCTTCGGCTGCTCTAGGTGCGGATGTTTTTTATAATACACTCGATATAACTGATTTGAGTTTTGATACTCAAAAAGATACCAGTGTTTTGTATCAGCAATTAGTCCCGTTTTACGAAATGATAGAAAAAGGGATTATTCAAATTCCGAAGAAAGAAGAACTTCTTTCTGTTTCTGATATGGCAATTGGAATCACTGATAATCCTTCCAAAGATTTTATAAAGAATGGTACTGATGGACATAAATATAATTTCCCTGTTGATAAACAAACGGAGTTAGTATTTGGTCACTTGAATCCTTATTGGGCAGGTAGTTCAATCGATACATTTGATTATTCATATTATGCATTTAATGTAATACGCCGAATGACCAATTTTATACCTGAAACTCCTTATGGAATGCCAACTATTATTCCTTCTGATACAAAAATAGGCGGTCGGATCAGGCAAATAATTCCAACCGATGGTCAATATTTTTTCGATCAGTCCGGAAAACAATTTTCAGCTAAAGAATACCAGCCAATTGTAGAAAAGGCGTTAAAAGATGCCGCCGAAAGATTGCCGATTTTGGTCAAAGGTTCAGTTCATTGGTCGGCTGTAAAACTTGATGAAAAACATATAAGAATAACCCTGATCGATCCCGGATATCTCGATCCGGCTGAACGAATTGCTGAAATTAAATTGCAAAATGTGAAAGGTATTTCGTGTACAGACATTCTGAGTACAAAAACATTACCAATTAAATATGGAATTAAAAAGTTGAATATCCCTGCCGGTATTTGTAGGATTGTAGATGTGGAAATTAGTATAAACAATTAACTATAAAACCAAATCAACATAATATAAAAAAAATGAAAAAGATTGCAATCTTATATCTATTATTTCTAATAATTTTTCATCTATCAATGGTTGCAAATGCACCAAAGGAACTATTTCTCACAAACTTTTCGACAAATGGTGCTCCGGTTTATCATATCAAAACGGGCACAATTGAAATTGGGAAGCGCGCTGTAATTACTGCTTCGACCGATGGGACTGTAAAGTGTTTCACAACTGAAGGAAAATTGCTTTGGAAGGCTGATACAGATGGCGGATTTTTATTCGATTTGTGCGTTTCGGATATCGACAAGGATGGGTTGGATGAAACTATGGTTGCCTCCGGAAATGGAGCTTTGTATACTATTGATAATAACGGAAAACTCCTTTGGAAATTTTCCAATACACCACCACTATATCAGGTTGCAGTTAGTTATAATAAAAACGGAGAAGCAACAATTTTTACAGGCGGTGTAGAACAAAAGCTTTATGCACTCAATCCAAAAGGAGAGATTATTAATTCGTTAACAACTAATAGTTGTATCCGACATATAAGAGCTGGAAAGTCAGGTGGTAATAACCCAGATTATATTGCCGTAGTAACTGCTTCGAGCGGATTGTTTGCAATGCTATCGCTCTATAATATTGATCCGATTTCAATGAAAATAAATTGGGAAAAAGATAAATTAGGCTCAAGTGTGAATAATTCAGGACGACGGTTTTTTAGTATGTTAACTAAAGATGTGAATAATGATGGTTCAGACGACATTTTATTAACCGGGGGTTGGGGTGAAAATGGAATTATTTATGCATTTAATCAATCAATTGGTAATTTGTTGTATTCAAAATCAGATAAAAAAGTACCAAGTGTTGCATATAGAATGAATTTATTAAAATCTGTTTCGTTGCCAAACGATAATTATTTATTGGGTCATTTTGGAAATATTTTTATTGTTTACGAATTAGATGGAAAGGTTCGTGAGTTAATTGTAAGTAAAATAGCTTATGCTGATAGTTATTTTGATCCTGTTTTGAAAACCTTGTTTTTGGGTAGTTCTGTTTCGGGTGGCGATGGTGTATATGCCATAAATTTAAACGAAATTGGTTGGCAAAATAAAATTATGTCTATGCAGCCAATTGGTAAATTAGCTCAAATCATTGAAAATATTAACATCGTTTCGAAACAAATTGATGAGTTTGTTGCTCCCGATTATCAACCTAAACCTTCAAAAGCAATTGTTATTACTTCAAAACCTGATAATCTTGAATTTAAAAATTTGTCGTTTACACGTGAAATGACATATAGTCAGATAATTAGCGATACAAGTGAACTGTGGTGTAAAGAAACAGATTCGCGAAGAAGTTACGATATGACTGCCTATGAAATAATTGCTGAAGCTCAGAAAAATGAAACCAATAAACAATACTTTTTTATTTGGGCAGGACATGGCGAAGCAATGCATTTCCCATTAAGCACTTTCGAGAAAGTTATGAAAGCGGCTCCAAATTATCTGAAGGGATTTATTTTTGCCGAAATGGAAGGTATAAGTCCGAATATGCAAAATGTTGTGAATAATATTATTTTACCGCTAGCCGAATTATGTAAAACCCATCATAAATTAATTGTTTTCAGGAATAAAAACATATTTTGGAATGGCACCTTTTATATGCCTTTTTGGCGAAATGTGCTACTGAATGATAAATACAGAGAAGTGATTATTCCGGGATTAGAAGAAACAAACTGCCGGTCGCATGAATTAAGCCTGATGGGTAGAATCGGACTTTGGAAAACACATTGTTTCGATCATTGGATGGGTCGCATGACAACAGACAATGCTAATTTCGACCGTATGTTCGAATGGGGAGCACAGGAAATATTCTCACATCATTTTCGTAATTTAGTAGCAAACGCTTCGTCAGGTTCCGATTTTTTTTATAATTCTTTTCAAAAAACCATTACTAACAATGAAAATGCTGAGCTGGTTACAATGAGCTTATCAGACCAGTTAATTCCATTTTTTAAAATGATTGAAAAAGGAATTATTCATATTCCAACAAGAGATGAATTACTTTCGATTTCGGATGTTGCCATAGGTATGAAAAGTCCACCAGCAAAGAATTATATCAGCTCAGGAACAAACGGACACAAATATTGGTATCCAACAGTAACAAAAAATGAGTTGGTATTCGACCGGCTTGATGCATATTGGGGCGGAAGTGTGTTGGAAGATCATGATTTCTCTAAATATGCTTTTAACATCAAGCAGCGGGTCACAAATTTCGTTCCCGAAATGCCCTATGGAATTGTCCCGATAATACCTTCAGGGGTTAATCCGGATAATTATTTTAAAACTATAATTGATACGGATGGTGAATTTTTTTATGATAAATCAGGTAATAAGTTTACTGCAAGTGATTATAAATCAACTGTTCAAAATTCATTAAAAGATGCTGCTGAGCGATTGCCTGTAATTGTAAAAGGCGATGTTCATTGGTCGGTAGTTAAATTAGACAACAACCATTTACGTATCACGTTGGTTGATCCTGGATACCTCAACCCGAATGATAGAGATGCTGAAATTTTATTACAAGATATTAGAGGAATTTCATGCACAGATATTTTGAGCAGAAATAAGATTCCAATTAAAAAAGCAAAAATTTGTATTAAAGTACCCGTAGGAGTATTTAGAATAGTTGATGTTATGTATTAATCTTTTAAAGTACAGATTTATTTGTTAAATAAAGTTGTATTTAAGAGTTTCTCGTCCACAAAATAGATTTTATCGTATTTACTGAGTATAGTTTTTTAAGGTATAAAAAGGTAGTTAAAGTTATGAAAAAGAGTTATCAAGAGTTTTTATCAGAAGATTTTGCCCACGATTTAGGATTTATCGATTGGGTCAAACATGGAAAAGAGGATGAGTTTTGGAAAAAATTCATTTCACTTCACCCACAATTATCAAATGAAATTGAGCAAGCAATAAAAATTATAGAAATGCTTAATTTCAAAGAGTTTAGTTTCCATAATTACGCTTTGGAAGCATATCCTGAAGTTGAAAATTATTATGTAAACTCTGGAAATAAAAAAACAATGTATTTTATGTATAGATATTTAAAATATGCTGCTATCTTTGTAATATTGTTTTCGTTGTCTATTACATGTTACTATTTGTTGGATAATGGAAATCCAACAAATCAGTTAACAAACACAAATGCTAAATATAACCAATCGAAAGGTATTCAATTACTTTTACCTACAGGGAAATCATTATTATTAGCGAATAATACAAAAAAATTGCATTTTAATAAAATAGATCAACAGTTGCTATCAAACACTAGCAATGCAGTTGGTCAATTTGTATTAAATTCAAAAAGTATAGGATTAACACAACTCACAACACCTTATGGAGTTTGTTTGGATGTTGTTTTACCAGATGGTTCAAAGGTTTGTTTGGGTTCTGGTTCTAAACTTATTTTTCCACAAGAATTTGAGAATAATCAGAGAAAGGTTGTTTTAGATGGCGAAGCATATTTCGAAATTACAAAGAACAAACAAAAACCTTTTATTGTAAATGCTAACTCTATTAATGTGAAAGTACTTGGTACCGAATTCAATATTAATAGTAGAAGTTCTCAAAATAGTTCAGAGGTTGTACTTGTTGAAGGTTCTCTTAGTTTGAATAACTTATGTAACAGAAAAAAAAATATCTTACTAATACCATCACAAAAAGCAATTTGCAATAAACTAAATAAAGATATAAAGGTTCAGTCAAATGTCGATGTTAACTTTTATATTTCATGGAAAGATGGATTCCTAGAATTTAACAGAATAAATATTAATAGTATATTTAAACGATTATCTGATTATTATAATGTTCAATTTGTTACTGATTCGGGAATTGATGCAAACAGAAATATTACCGGAAAGCTCGAATTGAAGTCAACTATTAATGATGTAATGGCTGTTTTGTCCGATGCTGCATTTTTCGATTACGAATTAAAAGGTAATCAGGTTATTGTAAGAAATAAGCCTGGAGCATTACCAATACTGTCGAGGCTCTAGATGAGTTGAAACACTCTGATTATTTAGCCTTTGATTTAAAATATGAAACAAAAAATCACATACTTCTTATTTTGGAAAAAAGGCTTTGATAATCAATTTAGAAAAGTCTTATTAGTTATATTTTCTTTTTTTATTTTTTTTTCAGCCATAGCATTTTCACAGGTTACAAAATTTAATTTTAGATTAAATGGAGTAAAAGTAAAGGATGTTTTTAAGCAAATCGAATTACAAAGCAATTATGTTATAATATGTAATGAGGACTTTGTAGATGTGGAAAGAAAGGTGAATTTGGAAATCAAAAACCAACCTATTGAAATTGTTTTGTCAAAACTATTTGAAGGGACTGACAATACATTTACATTTCGCGACCGACAGATTGTAATCACTGCAATTTTAAAAAATGAAATTACCGAAAGAATAAAATCTAAAGAACCAATGCCCAAGCAAAAAGTTTCGGGTGTGGTTGTTGACCTTGATAATAATGCTATTCAAGGAGTTACTGTATTTGCAAAGGATTTTTTATTTGGAACAATTACTGATTCTCAGGGAATATTTGAATTGACCATACCCGGTGAAGCAAAAACACTTATTTTTTCGAGCATAGGAATGAAAAAGAAAGAAGTTGTCATAAATAACTATTCTACAATCAAAATCGTGATGAGCGAAGAAAACTATGCTATGAACGAAATTGTAGTAGTTGCTTATGGACTTCAAAATAGGCTTTCGGTTACTGGTGCAATAGGTAGCGTCAACACCAAAGAGATGGTAAAGTCGCCAACGTCATCGGTTCAAAATGCGCTTGCTGGTCGCACACCAGGTTTAACGATTGTACAGCAAAGTGGAGCACCCGGAGCCGACTATTCAGATATATATATAAGAGGGAGAGCTACATATGGCATTTCAAGTCCATTAATTTTGGTTGATGGCATAGAGCGTGATATTACAACAATAGACCCTAACGAGATTGAATCAATTAATGTATTAAAAGATGCATCGTCAACGGCTGTTTTTGGCGTTCGAGGAGCCAATGGAGTTATTATCGTAACTACAAAAACAGGTTCAAATGTTTCTGCTCCAATAGTTAATTTTACTGCAAATGTCGGTTTTTCCTCACCAACCCGTATCCCACGCTTTTTAGATGCAGCTGAATATGCAAAGTTTATAAATATAGGGGCACGTAACGATGAACGAACTACTGAATTTCCGAACGCACCTTCTACCTTTAAAGAACCATTTACAAAACAAGATATTGAACTTTACCAAAGTGGTGCGGATCCCATTTTTCACCCAAATAACGATTGGACAGAAATTTTATTAATGGAAAATGCACCGCAAAATAACTACAACATAAACATCTCGGGCGGAACAGCAATAGTAAAGTACTTTGTTAGTTTGGGATATTTTAGCCAGACAGGGATATTTGGCGGTTTGCAAGTTTTTGACGATTTACCATCAAATAGTAGAATTGAACGGTATAATATTCGATCAAACACTGATTTTCAATGGAATAATAATTTTTCTACTTCGTTGAAAATAGCAACTCAAATAACCAATGGAATAAATTCAAGCTTAATAGCCGGAAGCGAAAATGTTTTACATTCTGTTTGGTCACAAAACCCAATCTTAAGTATTCCGATTTATCAAAATAAAATTATCATTGCTACAAACGAAATTAAGAATTTTTCTAATACAGAGAACCCTTTTTTTCTTTATAATAAAGATTATACTGTACAGTATAAATCACGATTTTCAGTTGATTTGTCTTTGAAGTATAAATTAGATATTATTACCAAAGATCTTTCGTTGAATGCTAAGTTTGCCTACGATAATTATTATCAACACGATGCCGCATACAATCGTACCAACGATATGTACGAAATAAGGAGAATTGCTCCTGGAAATACAGGTGACTATTTCACTTTAGTTCAAACAAGCTTCGAATCGCCTTTTTCTAGCAGCCAAAGTTTATCTTCGAATTACAGATTGTATAGCGAAGTGTCTATCAATTATAATCATAATTTTACCAAAAGTCATTCATTAAGTGCTTTAATGCTTGGTACAATGGAACGTTACTATAAAGGAGGAAGTCCATCATTACCTTTTAATTATATGGGTTTAGTAGGAAGAGTATCCTATGATTTCAAAAGGAAATATTTAATGGAGCTTAATATTGGCTACAATGGATCCGAAAACTTTAAGAATGGAAATCAATTCGGATTTTTTCCAGCCTATTCGTTGGGATATGTAATCTCTGAAGAAGACTTTTTTCCAAAGAAGACTCCAATTTCTTTCTTTAAAATTCGAGGATCTTTAGGTAAAGTTGGTAATGACAAAATTGGAGATATTCGTTTCCTATATACTCCAAGCTACTATAGTTATGTTACCCCAAGTTTGGGTAATATCCGTTTCGGCGATGCAAATGAATTACCGGCAGGCTTTTACGTAGAGGGTAAAATTGGAAATCCAAATGTCTCGTGGGAAGTTGCATTGAAGTCAAATTTAGGTTTTGATATGAAATTCTTTGATAATAAATTGAATTTTATGGCTGATTTTTTTAGTGAAAACAGAAAAGGTATTTTAGATAATTATAAAAATGTTTCTTACACTTTTGGCGATCTATCAATTCTGCCATCCTATAATCTTGGTGAGGTTAAAAATAAAGGTTTCGAGTTTGAAATTGCCTATCAAAGTAATCTAAGAAAAAAAATTCAATATTGGATAAGTTTTAACTATTCGTTTGCCAGAAATAGAATTATCAAATATGATGAGATAAATCCAGCTTTTCCCAATCTTGTTCGTACCGGTAAGCCTATAGGTCAGCCTTTTATGCTCATATCTAATGGATTTTACAATACATGGGATGAAGTTAAAGATCCAAACCGAATTCCAACAAAGTGGGATAATAATGTTCAGCCTGGCGATTTAAAATATGTTGATTTAACAGGTGATAATTACATTGACGAAAATGATATTACAGCAGTAGGCTACGGTTCTGTTCCTGAAATTACATATGGTTTGAATTTTGGTGCAAGTTTAAAAAATTTTGATATTTCCACGTTAATTCAGGGTGCTGATCATGTTTCGAATTATTACTCAACACCAATAATTAATTCTATGAGTTGGTCGGCAAGAACGGAAGCAGATTATGATGCATGGACTGAGGAAAAATATGCCAATGGAGAAAAAATTCTGTTTCCAAGAATTGGTAATGGTGCTACAAGTGCAAATTCACAAACAAATTCCTATCTTAATCAGAATGCGGCATATGTTAGATTAAAAAACCTGGAAGTTGGCTATTCAATTGAACAAAAGCATTTAAAGTTTATTGGTTTAGAAGAACTAAGATTTTATTTTAATGCTCAAAACCTTGCTACCTTTTCCAAAATGAAATATTGGGATCCTGAATCCATTCGTAATTCAGATAGACAATATCCAATTAACAGAACTCTCAATTTTGGTTTTAAAGCCTCTTTCTAATATCCCAATTTATAAATCATTTCAAAAGTATAAATATGACATTAAGTAAACTAACATTCAAATTAGATTTAATATTTATTACATTTTGTTAGATTATTGCTAGAGTTATTAGTTCTGTTAATTAAAATTTGTAGTTTAATTAGGAAACGTCCCAATTATACATTATTATCATTAGTTCCAAGCTGATTTGATTGGTTTTCAGTACTGAGTATATAATAAATCTTATTAAACGCAAAGATGCAAAATTGCAAACAAAAACTGAAAGTTTTTTTCATTTGACTCTTTCTCTACTTATTGAACTTGATTATTTTTTTAAACTATGAGGCTTTGTTTTTACTTTTAATATTAAAAAAAATTAGAAAATTAAATCTAAATTTCAAATTTTAATTTGCTAAATGTTATTATATCAAAACATTGAATTTTAAATCATAATTAAAGTGTCATAACACAATTATAAAATGATGAAATTTCAAAAATTATTTTAGGTAGGCTATTCCGGATGTTCTATCAACTTGTCAATCAGGGAAAAAAACTGAAGACTCTGATGGCTTAAATACCTGTGAAATATGTATTTTCAATAAATAGTGAATTCAATATTTTTGTGGAACTTTTTTAAATAATACCAAATGCAAAAAACGCTTTATTTCTTTTTGTTGTTTTTGTTTTTTTTAAGTGCTTTCTGTTTTTCTCAACATCAAAGACGGCAACAGCGAACAAATTCAGAAAGTGAATTGTCAGAACGTGGAGAATTATTGTTATATGTAACCAGTGCGCCATATAACGCTGATTCTACAGGGAAAGTTGATTGTACAAAAGCAATTCAACAAGCAATTATAGATGCGCGAGATTCTCGAAAGGTTTGCTATTTTCCTTCGGGTACATATCTTGTTTCGGAATCATTATCATGTGAACAAGTGGTTATTGAACAGGATATACCAAAATATACCGATGAAATGCGCCAATCATGGTGGGAAAACGCCAATCGAATTTACCTTTTAGGTGCTACAAAAGGTGGTCGTCCTGTAATTAAGCTTTCGTCCAAAGCAATTGGTTTTGATGACCCAGAAAACCCCAAAATAGTTATGAAAATATGGGCTCAGACCCGAAACGATTATTTTGGAATACATGAGCCCCTTTTTGGTCAGGAACAACCCAATATTTCGTTTAATAATATTTTAAGAGGAATTGATTTTGATATTTCTGGACATGCCGGAGCTGTTGGACTACGCCATGCCGGTTCGCAAGGTTGTTTGTTGATGGATTGTAAAATAAATGCAGCGGGAGCTTTTGCGGGATTTAATAATTGTCCGGGGCAGGGTGGCGGAACTTATAACATCGAAGCATACGGTGGACAGTACGGCTTATTAGCTGATAACAATTTTCGTTTTCCAATGCTTGCTGGATGTACATTTAAAGGTCAGACAAAAGCTTGTATCGGCTATGTTAATTCAAATTTGCCAATGATGCTGGTTGGTTGTTATCTCGAATCGGAAGGCAAATCGATTATTGATGTAACCAAAATGAACGAATTTGCTGGTATCAGTATGGTTGACTGTGTTGTAAGTATGAAAAATGAGGGAGTTGTAATTAATCAACAAAATGTTTCAAACCTATTTATGGAGAATGTTTTGGTAAAAGGTATCAATAATTTACAATCAAATGGTCAAAAAATAAACCAAGCAAACAGTTGGACTGTAATTAAGCGATTCAGCAATTGCAATCAGAATTCCGAGATGATTGTAAACGGAGAGAAATTAAATAAAATATTTTTTGAAGCAGTTCTTTCTGAAAAAGATCCTGATTTCAGTGAATTTAAGGTTAAACATTGGACTAATCTACCAGCTTCGGATAATGTTGATGTGGTGAATATTAAAGATTTTGGCGCTAAAGGCAATGCCACTACCGACGACACACAGGCATTAAAAAATGCTTTAGCTAAATCGAAAAAAATATATTTTCCAAAGGGAAATTATAAAATTTCGGAAGCAATTACATTACCGGCAAACACACAACTATTCGGAATATCCGGCTCTACCATTATAGTTCCAACTATTATCACTGCAGACAATATAAATGATGCTACATTATTTTCATTTATTTCGATACGTGGAAATATTCAATGGGGATCGGGTAAAGGCGTAATGGCATTTGCAAGTGGTACAATAGATTTCACAAAGAATGGTGGTGGTAGGTTCTATGCAATTCGTCGAATTGGCTCAGGAGAGCCTGGTAAGTTGCTCGAAAACACCATTCAACCTATTTCACTTTATACATTGAATGTAGAACGTCAACGTACAAATCCACAGGTATTTGTGCGTAATGTAAAGGGTTTGAGAATATATTTTCTGAAATCGGAAGCTAGTCCAAGTGGTTATTCGGTTGATGGTGGGGCAAATTCGGGCAATACACCTTTGGCAATTATAAACTCCGAAGATGTGAAATTGTATTGCGCTTCGGGCAATGTGCAAACAACTGATAACCGACCATTTATCGATGTGAAAGATTCACGTAAAGTTGTTATATCTCAAGTAAAGTCGTTCAATAGTGGCGATTTTCCTCAAATTCGTGAAACAACCGAAAACAAAGTCGTTGAAATTTCTTCTAAAAAAACAATGGCATTATTTATTCGCGATTAGTAACTTATTATAACTGACAATAATGAAAAACATATTTAATATATTTATAGGCTGTATTTTAGCCTTATCGTTAACAGCACAAAATCAAAATCTTGAAACTGTAAAAGATATTGATGGAAATATTTATCATACCATAAAAATAAGCAATCAGGTCTGGTTACTCGAAAATTTAAAAACAACTCGTTACCGAAACGGTGATAAGTTTGAAACAACAACACCATTCAATCGTAATATTTCTGGAAACTCGGATAATGTTGTTTTATCACCAGAATCAGTAACCAAAAACAATTTCGACGTTCCTAAATATCAATGGGCATACAATGGAGATGAAAAATTTGTTGAAAAATACGGACGGCTTTACACCTGGCCAGTAACAAATGATGCAAGAGGTCTTTGTCCTGATGGATGGCGTATCCCTTCTGCCTCTGACTGGAATACTCTTGTTAAATTCTTAGGTGGAAACGTGGCGGCAGGTGGAAAAATGAAAGATGCTGATACGAAACTATGGGCTGAACCAAACGCTGGTGCAACCAACGAAAGTGGATTCACTGCAATGCCTTCGGGTGGAAGAAATGCCGATGGAACATTCAGTGGAATGGGTAAATTTGCCGCATGGTGGTCAAGCACACCTTACTCACACCGACACATTGAACACGACGACCCTTATATGTATAGAAACTATTACTATACTTCAAAATTTTATGGCTTTTCTGTACGTTGTATAAAAGATAAATAAAGAAAATATGATAAAGAAATTAATCGTTTTAGTATTAGTTAGTTTTATTAGTTTTAATGTGTTCCCTCAAATTTCTGAAAATAAGCTAGATAAATACGGGGGGCTTTTGTCGTTAAAAGCAAAAAAAACAGGCTGGTTTCATGTCGAAAAACTGAACAACCGTTGGTATTTTGTCACTCCCGAAGGAAATGCATTTTTTTCATTAGGCGCAACTCACTCTGAGGAATGCACCTACCAGGATGAACTTAATCTATTAGAAACAAAGTACAATAAAAGTGAGGAGAAACTGAGTGAATTTTTTCTATCGTGCTTTAAATCATGGGGATATAATTCTTCTGGGTATGGTCCATTGCCCACAATGAAAAAACACATACCTTATGTGGTTGAAGTTTGGACCGAAGCACCTCGCTCATTTTCTGCAGGGCTAATATCGAAAAATCACGATATTTTTGATCCAAAAGTTCAAAAGAAATTAAAGGCAGTTATTCAGGAAAAAGTGAATGAAAATATCAACAACCCCTATAGTTTGGGTTATGTAATGGTCGATTGTCCTATATGGAGTGTTATTCTTCAAAATGGGATTAGTTATGTAGATTTTATGCGTTCGCTTCCTTCAAATGCCTACGGAAAAAAAGAGTATATTAAGTTTATTAAGAAACGATATGGTAAAGATATTAAGCGCTTTAATTCTGAGTATAAAATCAATATTAATACTTTCGCTGAATTAAAAGATACAATATTTTCTATGAAAATAGTAGCCAAAAATAATCCTATTGTTGCTGCTGATGATGAATTGTTTTTAAGTATCATAGCTGATAAATATTTTAAGTTTGCTTCTCAAACATTTAAAAAACTCGATCCTAACCATTTATTGCTTGGTGACAGATTTATGGCTGCTACAACGCAACAAAGCAATATTCGAACTCCTGATATTATCATTAAAACTGCAGCTAAGTATTTCGATGTATTATCATTTCAACCCATGGGTGCACAAACAATGTGGAAAGACTACCTGAACCATGTGTCCGAAATAACGAATTTGCCGATTCTGCTTGCCGATGTAAATACCAGTTACGACAGGCCAAAACAAGGACAAACGGATACACAGGATTTTGAAGAACGAATGGGCAAAAACATGTTGAACTACTATACAAACATTATTGATTGTCCTGCACTAATTGGTATCCATCGCTGTACAGTAAGAGATTATCGACCTTGGGACACAAAATTTTATCGTAGAGGAATTCTTAAAGCGGATGATACTCCTTATCCGATTTTGGAAAAATATACAATCGAATCAAGTAATAAGGTTTTTGAAGTGGTATATCAGAAATCAAAATAGTTGAAAAGAACGACCATTAATAAAAGTATATAAATCAAAGTCATTATTCTGATTGATATCGAGATGAAAGTTCCAATCCATATAAAAAAAATAACGGTAGAAAATCATAATTAATAAACGAATGAAAAAAATTGTAACTCCATTTTTATTAGTTTTGTTAGTTCAGTTAGTAACTGCACAAACAACTCGAAATATTCAATTGTTGGACAAAGGTTGGCGGTTTCTCAATACCGATATTGTTGGTGCACAATCGTTAAAATACGATGATTCACATTGGCAGGAGGTTGTTGTTCCGCACGATTGGGCAATTCTAGGCCCTTTTGACATGAATATTGACAGGCAAATTGTACAAGTGAAGGCTGATGGCGAAACTGAAAAAAAATTGCGTACTGGCCGTACGGGAGCTTTGCCCATGTTTGGTATTGGTTGGTATCGTAAAATATTACCCATAACCGAAGCTGACAAAAACAAACGCATTTCCATCGAATTTGATGGTGCAATGAGTTTGGCAAAAATTTATCTGAATGGTGTTTATATTGGCGAACAACCTTATGGTTATTCCTCTTTTGTATTTGACATAAGCAAATATATTCAATATGGAAAACAAAATCTGCTCGCTGTTCAGCTTGAAAATAAACCTGAATCATCGCGTTGGTATTCGGGAGCAGGAATTTACCGAAATGTACGATTAGTTAAAACGGAGCAAATTCACGTTGTACACTGGGGAACGTTTATTACTACTAAAAAGCTAAGTGCCAAGAGTGCTGAGATGAATATTAAAACCGAGATTGAGGGTAATCCCGACAATTCAACAATAAAATTAGTAACCGAAATATATTCTAAAAGTGGAGAAAAGGTTGGTACTACAACATCAACCCAAAAATCAACTGAGCAATTGGTGTTTAACCAACAGTTTAAAATAAAAAATCCACAGATCTGGAGTATTGAAACGCCTTTGCTCTACACTGCACTTTCGAAAGTGTATGTAAATAATGTACTGACCGACGAATACAAAACTACTTTTGGTTGTCGTACTACTCGATTCGACAAAGACAAGGGATTTTTTCTGAACGAAAAACATGTGAAAATTAAAGGCGTATGTATGCATCACGATTTAGGCCCATTGGGAGCTGCTGTAAATTATCGTGCTACCGAACGTCAAATGCAAATCTTAAAAGAAATGGGATGTAATGCCATTCGAACTTCTCACAATCCGCCATCCCCAGAGTTGCTTCAAATTTGCGACAGCATTGGTTTATTGGTTGATGTAGAAGCATTTGACGAATGGAAATATGGAAAAAATAAAAATGGGTATGACAATTATTTTGTAGCATGGTCGCAAAAAGATATTCGTTCCATGGTACGCCGCGATCGTAACCACCCGTCGGTGATTATGTGGAGTATTGGAAATGAAATGACAGAACAAACCATGGCTGAAGGGAAAGAGATTGCCGATGCATTAGCTAAAGCTTGTCGAGAGGAAGATCCAACTCGACCTGTCACTGCAGGTTATAGTAAACACAATGATGCTATTAAAAATGGATTAGCAGATGTGGTAGATGTTGTTGGATTCAATTATAAACCATACGATTACAAGAACAAACACACAGAGTTTCCGAATTATGTTTTATTAGGTAGCGAAACCGCATCTACAGTCAGTTCACGTGGTGAATATAAATTTCCCGTAAAAGAAATAAAAGTGCCTTGGCACAACGATTATCAGGTTTCGAGTTACGATTTGGAATATCCCAATTGGGCAACTACACCTGATACTGAATTTGAAATGCAGGACGATAATGATTTTGTTTTAGGAGAATTTGTTTGGACTGGATTTGATTATTTAGGTGAACCAACTCCCTACAACGAAGGAACGCCTGCTCGAAGTTCTTATTTTGGAATTGTAGATTTGGTAGGGTTGAAAAAGGATCGTTTTTACCTATACCAAAGCAAATGGAGTGATACGCCGGTTTTACACATTTTACCACATTGGAACTGGGAGGATCGGTTGGGACAAAAAGTGCCAGTATATTGCTACACCAATTACCCTAAAGCTGAGCTTTTTGTAAACGGCATAAGCATGGGTGTAAAGCAAAAAGACAAAAGTAATAAATACACCCGCTATCGGTTAATTTGGGAAGATGTGGTGTATCAGCCTGGAGAATTAAAGGTAGTTGCTTACGACGAAAACAACAAAGCAGTTGCAGAACAAACAGTAAAAACTGCCAGTGAACCTTTCAAAGTTAAACTAACAGCCGACCGCACCACTTTGAAAGCAGGAGGGAAAGACCTCTCGTATGTGACAGTTGAAGTTGTTGACAAAGATGGCAATTTGTGTCCTAGAGCTGATAATTTTCTGTTTTTTAAAGTTGTTGGAGCGGGGAAACTAAAAGCTATTTGCAATGGAAATCCTATAGACCAAACTTCATTTGGATCCAACTATATGCACACTTTCAATGGTAAAATGGTAGCAATAGTTGAATCGGGAGCTGAGGCTGGCGAAGTAATATTAAATGTGTCGGGAGGAAAACTTTTGCAAGAAAATATTAAAATTAACATTGGTAAGTAAAAGAAATTTGAATATCCTTCAGATGTATTACAAGTTAAAAAATCAATTATAAACATATGAAATATATTTTTAGTATTATTGTTATTTTAATTGCAACTAACTCATTATCATTAGCACAGGATTATGCTACAACATATCCAACCACCGAAATTGCAAACAAGCAAGTTCGAATGAAATTGTATATTCCCGATGCTGAAAAAGGATATTACAGAGGTACACGTTTCGATTGGTCTGGTATAGCCTATAGTTTGGAGTTTCAAGGTCATCAGTATTTTGGCGAGTGGCGTTCAACTCGTATTCCAGAAAGCAGTAGTGATATTACAGGTCCTGTAAATGGTTATCTAAAACCGGGATTAGGGTATGATAGTGCATTGCCCGGAGAAGAATTTGTTCGCATAGGTGTTGGAGCATTAGAGAAACCCGATGAAACTGAATATCGAACTTTTGAAACATATAAGATTGTTGACAATGGAAAATGGTCAGTTGCAAAAGGTAACGATTGGATTGAGTTCACACATGAATTGAACCGTCCGAGCGGTTGGGGATATGTGTATAAAAAACGTATTGTTTTAACTTCCGATAAACCTGGTTTCGAAATTCAGTATAGTTTAACAAATACGGGAAATAAAACGATTGAAACTGACCAGTTTAATCATAATTTTTTTGTGATTGATAACACTACACCCAGCCCCGATTTCAGTGTTGAATTTCGTTTTGATTGTAAGCCCGACAACGACCCTAAGAATTTAGAAGAACACAACGTTATTACAGAAAAAAACCAAATTGTTTTCAGGGAAAAAGTACAAGAAAACGATGTTTGGCTTAGTTTAAACGGATTCAGCGAAGATATTAAAGACAACTGGTTTAAAGTAGTAAATAAGAAAACTAAAGCAGGGATATCTGCACAAGGAGATACTCCACTTTCGAAACTTATTTTTTGGGCATTTAATAAACCATTGAGTCCTGAAACTTTTTTGAATATAAACGTTAAGCCAGGAAAAGTAATGCTTTGGAATACAAAATATTCTGTTTTTACGGTAAAATAATATTTAAATCTAACATAATAATTTTAAAATATTTATGAAAATTTCTCAACAATCACTCTTCACGGTCAGTCTCTTGGCTGGTAATTTTGCAATGGTATCAAATTCCTTTGCTGCTACCGAAAAATCTGAAAATGAAAATACAAAAAAGAATCGTCCTAATATCCTTTTTTGTATTGCCGACGATGCTACTTTTCTACATTTCAGTAAATATGGTTGTAAATGGATAAATACACCAAATTTCGATCGTGTTGCCGAACAAGGTATATTATTTCAAAATGCTTATACATGTAATGCCAAAAGTGCTCCTTCGAGAGCTTGTGTGTTAACCGGCCGCAATTCGTGGCAATTGGAAGAAGCAGGAAATCACATAGGATATTGGCCTGAAAATAAATATACAACCTACATGGAGGCTTTGTCTTCTAACGGATATGTAGTTGGTTTTACTGGAAAACCTTGGGCACCGGGCGATGCTCGTACACTCAACGGGAAACCACGAGAACTGACAGGAAAAGCATTTCAGGTAAGAAAATTAATACCGCCAACCAAATATATCAGCACTACCGATTATGCATCAAATTTCAACGATTTTGTAGTCGAAGCAGGTACTGAAAAGCCATGGTGTTTCTGGTTTGGTGCAACTGAGCCTCATCGCGACTACGAATTCAAATCAGGTGCACTTAAAGGAGGTAAAAATACACTTATGATTGATAAAGTTCCTGCATTTTGGCCAGATAATGATAGTGTGCGAAATGATATGCTCGATTATGCTTATGAAATAGAATATTTTGACAAGCAATTAGGAAAAATAATTCAAATTCTGGAAGAAAAAGGAGAACTTGAAAATACGATTATTGTGGTTACTGCCGACAATGGAATGCCTTTTCCACGTGTAAAAGGTATTGAATATGAGTATTCGAACCATTTGCCATTAGCGATAATGTGGCCCAAAGGAATTAAAAACCCCGGTCGTATCGAAAATGATTACATTAGCTTTATCGACATTGCACCGACATTTATAGAAGTTGCTGGATTAAAGGCAGATAAAACGAACATGGAACCCATGCAGGGAAAAAGTATGACCGATATTTTCATGAACAAAAAGAATACCGACCGTTCCTATATTTTACTCGGACAGGAGCGTCATGATGCAGGACGACCTCTCAATCAGGGTTATCCGGTGCGTTCAATCGTTCAGGACGGCTTTCTGTATGTATATAATTTCAAGCCCGAACTTTGGCCTATGGGAAATCCCGAAACCGGCTATTTGAATACTGATGGATCGCCTACCAAATCGGTTATCTTAAATATGCGTCGCACAGGTACGGATAAATCATTCTGGAATCTGAATTTTGGAAAACACCCTCTGGAAGAGCTGTATCAGATTAGCGCAGATGAAGAGTGTATGGTTAACCTTGCCGGTAAAAAGCAGTATCAGCAGCTAAAAGAAAAATTAAAAAAGAAATTGTTTGCTGATTTGAAAAAGCAAAACGATCCACGCGTACTTGGAAATGGTGATGTGTTTGATAACTATGATTTTTTTGAAGAACCTATGCGCGATTTGTACGAACGATTTACTAATGGTAAATATAACAAATATGTTACTCCGTGGGTAAATAAAAGCGATTATGAAACTAAGGCTATAGAGAATTGAGAATATTTTTAATAAAAATATCTTACTATCAACTTAAAGGAAACGCAAGAAGTAAGAATTTACAATGCAACAAATATCGTTTCAAAAACAACTGAATTCAGGTTTAAATGTGTTGGATATGAGTGAAATGAGCAAAGGAGTTTATTTTGTGAAAATTGGTAATTCAAAAACAAAACGTATCAAAAAGTAATTGTTTTAAGTGATTTATTTAGCTGTATGATTGATACATAATCATTGTTGTCCGCTAAAAGCGGTATTTAAAAATTTATTGTTGTTATAAG
>JACDZH010000372.1 GCA_013426815.1 Paludibacter sp. | reverse complement strand
GTATCATGTTCGGGTTGTCGTTCGCCGCTGTCCTGTCCCTGATCGTAACGCCGGTACTCTATGCCATTTTCTACAAGATCAAGGAATCGCCGAGTAATACCCCCAGCATCCAACAATCATAAACCAAAGGGCGTGTCTGGAAAAGTCGAAGCCTCTTTCTCCCGCAACCTGTGGCGGGTGAAAGAGGCTTCGACTGACTTCAACGATCGCCACCATTGGTGAGCCTTTGGCAGGCTGTATTGGTGCAGATCCGCTCTCACAGGGTGGCTTGAAGTGGTTCTGAGAGGCCTGCTTAAGCCGAGGAACCTCGCCGATGGAGAACCTGCTGGATCGAGGGACTGACATCAGAGTACGGCAACTGATGGTGTGGCTCCTGGAAGAGGAGCCGCGTACATGAGGGTCGTCCCGGAAAGCGACTCCTTATCGCCTTTTCCCCTTCGTTTTTGTTTGGTAGATGATGCATGATGCCCTGACGCCGGATGAAGATCTCCTCTGCCAGGGCCATCTGAAGACGAATCCAGCACAATCCACAAGGAGAAACCAATGCCGACATCACGAACCGAATCATTAGGCGAACCGTATGTCTCCACAGGCCACCTGCCGGATCAGGAGGTCGTCAGGAATTTGGTCGCCGAGGCCTATGATCGCTTCAAGTCGCACAGCGAAGGTGAGAACTCGCAAGTTTACCCGGCGCTCGCACGGGTGCCGAGCGATCTCTTTGGAATATGTGTGGTGGGAACCAGCGGCAATGTCTTTGCGGTCGGGGATTCAGACTACGAGTTTACGATCATGAGCGTTTCCAAGCCCTTTATTTTCGCTCTGGTCTGCCAGGCGCTGGGGGTCGAGAATGTTCGGCAGAAAATTGGCGTCAATGCCACCGGCCGGGCCTTCAACTCGCTCGAAGGCATTGAGCGGGGGCCGGGCGGCCAGACCAACCCGATGGTGAACTCGGGGGCGATCGCCACCACCAGTCTGGTGCCGGGTGACACTCTTGCGGCCAAATGGACGTTCATTCATGAAGGATTGTCGCGTTTTGCCGGTCGCACCCTGCCGCTCAATGAAGAAGTCTATGCCTCCGCCTCAGCAACCAATTTCCGCAACCAGAGTATCGCCCGCATGCTCCAGAGTTACGGCCGTATTTACATCGATCCAGCCCAGGCAGTGGATCTCTACACCAAACAGTGTGCCTTGAATGTGAGCGCCAGGGACCTGGCAGTGATGGGCGCGACGCTGGCCGATGGCGGAGTGAATCCGATCACCGGGGAACGCGTGGTGGACGCCAGTGTCTGCCATTACGCGCTGGCCGTGATGACCACTGCCGGTTTGTACGAGACCTCGGGCGACTGGCTGTTTGACATCGGCTTGCCGGGCAAGAGTGGAATCGGTGGCGGGATTGTCACTGTTTCTCCAGGCAAGGGCGGGCTCGGAACCTTTGCCTCACCGCTCGACAGTGCCGGCAATAGCGTCAAGGGCCAACTGGTGGCCAAGTTCCTGTCGCAACGGCTGGGTATGGACCTCTTCGTTTCGCAGCCGGAAAAGTGAGCACCTTTAACCACTCCCTTCCACCCGTCATCTCAATAAATCAAACCCTGAGGAAGAACACACCATGAATACACAAAACATCTCACATGCTGGAGACGAACCCCAGGATCCCTGGCTGCCGATGATCGTCATCGCCATGGGTCAGGCGCTGATGTCCTTCAATGTCGCCGCCTTGCCCATTTCGATGGGCGGTATGGTCAGCGACTTCGGCGTACCCCCGACCACCGTCGGCACCGCGATCGTGATGTATTCGCTGAGTGTTTCCGGCTTCATCATGCTCGGCGCCAAGCTCGGCCAGCGCTTTGGTTCCAAGGTCTTTTTCCAGGCGGCGGTGTCGCTGTTTCTCGTCGCCCTGATCCTGATGGTGTTCAGTCCGACGGCGAGCGTGATGCTGGCAGCGCAAGCCCTGTGCGGTCTGGCCGGCGCTGCCCTGGTGCCGACACTGGTGGTGCTCATCGCCAACCATTTCCGCGGCGAGCAGCAGGCCAAGGCGCTGGGCTGGCTGGGATCGGCGCGGGCCATGGCCGGGGTACTGGCGTTTCTGATCATCGGCACCCTGGAACGCTTTGTCAGCTGGCGCGTTGCCTTCAGTCTGCTCATCATTCATGCCCTTGCCATCCTCATTCTGAGTTTCAAGCTCAAGCCCTCCACCAGCCG